>NZ_JAODYT010000031.1:0-51439 GCF_029834875.1 Pseudomonas sp. GD04158
CAGGCGGGTGGATACTGCTCGGCAGCGATGCCGTTGGCTTCGAGGATGGCCTCGCTGGCGGCGCGGGTTCCGCTGCCTTCGCCGCCCAGGCCGAGGCGCAGCGGCAGCAGATCGGCGATGCGGTCGAGGCTGACCTCGCGCCGGTAGAACAGCCACAGCGGTTCCTGATAGATCGCCCCGAGGCTCTGCAGGCGCGCCTGCTGGTCAGGCGCGAGCTGACGTTCCAGCCCGCTCTGCACCAGGGCGATCTGCACATCGGGGTCGTCTGCCAGCAGGCGCTGCAGGTTGTCGCGCGAGCCGGAGGTCGGCACCAGGTTCAGCTCGAAGCCTTCCTTGGCCAGCTCCTCCTTCAGGCGCTCGGCAAACATCCGGTAGGCGCCGCCCTGGGTGCCGGTGGCCATGCTGGCGCTCATCGGCGGTGGCGGAGCGACAAACTGGAACAGTGCCCAGACCAGGGCGGCCACCACCGGAACTATCCACAGGTTGGCCAGGATCATGATCTTCAGGTCGTGCAGTACGCGGCGCATGAGGCTTCCTTGGCGATGAAAAATGCGAAGCGACGTCTGCCCTTTCCCTCTCCCGCATGGGAGAGCCTGGCGCGCAGCGCCGGATCGGGGCAGACGGGTTCATAGCAAGGATAGAACCCCATCGCCGTTGGGGTCACCGATGGCGCATTGGCACCTCCGATGGTCGCGCTCAGCCGGCCGTTGAAAACCTCGGCTTTGGCTTCCTGCCTCCATGCAGCCGTCGCCGGCCTGCTAGGTGAGGGCCTTGTGCCTGACCCGCAGCTGATCCAGCGCCAGCAGCAGGCCGAGCAGGCCCAGGGCATACAGCGCATCGCCACCGAGCATGACCAGCACCGCCGCGCACAGCAGCGTCGCCAGTGCAGCCAGCCAGCGCCAGATGCCATGCAGCAGTACCGCGCCCGCGGCCATGCTGAGCAGGTAGATGAGCACGAAGTTGCCATTGGCGTAGCGGATCAGATCATCCACCGAGAGCGTCAGCGCCCCGGTCAGCAGCGCGCAGACGGCGCAACTGATCACCACCAGGAGCAAGGCGCGTCCCGGTACGCCATGGCCATTGCGCACCGCCAGCGGCGCCGGCAGGCGGCCTTCGTCGGCGAGGCTCCAGATCAGCCTGGCGAAGCCCTGGATGTAGACGTTCATCGAGGCGAAGCAGGCCAGGTAGCCGAGCACCGCCACCAGCACGCGGGCCTTGTCCCCCAGCAGCACTTCGAACAGCCGCGGCAGGGCGGTGGCGTCGCTGTGGATGTCGCCATAGGTGGCGAAGGTCAGCACCGCGACCGAGCAGGCCCAGTACACCAGGCCGGCCAGCAGCACCCCGAGCAGCAGGGCCAGGGGGAAGTCGCGCTCGGGGCGCCTGAACTCCTCGCCCAGGTGGGTGAAGGCCTCGATGCCGACGAAGCACCAGAACATCACCCCCAGCGCAGCCGGCAGCAAGTGCCACTGGCCCGTCATGGGCGGCAGCAACGGCTGGCTGGCGCGCGGCAGATCGCCGATCCACCAGATCAGCGCCACGCTGCCGACGATGGCCAGGGCGATGACCCCCTGCAGCACGCCGGAGGCACGCGCCGGACGCTGGCCGAGCAGAAGGATGGCGGCCAGCGTGGCCAGCTGGATCAGCAGCAGGCCAGTGGCGTCGAGATCGAACAGCGCCAGCCAGAAGCCGCTGGCGATGTGCAGCGCGGCGGGCAGACCGACCGGCAGCACGGCGAGAAACAGCAGGGCGCTGACGCCTTCCAGGCGCAGGCCGAAGGCGCGCCCGATCAGGTGCGGGGCGCCGCCGGCGTGGGGAAAGCGTCGGCCCAGCTGGGCGAAGGTGAAGGCCACCGGCAGCACCAGGGCGATCAGCAGCAGCCAGGCCCACAGCGAGGCCGCCCCGGCGGCGGTGGCGGCCAGTGCCGGCACCACGAAGATGCCGGTGCCCAGCAGCGAGGTGCTGAGCAGGGCGATGCCCTGCAGCAGGCCCAATTCCTTGTTCAGTCGACTCATGGGGTATGCTCACGCCGTTGCACGAACCGCCATGGTAAGGGCGCAGGCCAGGTTCAGGCTGTCGCCTTTTGCCGTCGAAATGGCGGTTCTTCCCGTCAAACTGCCTAGTGCCCGAGAACCCCGTGGACAAGTTCGATCGCCAGATCCTCGCCCTGCTGCGCGCCGATGCGCGTACCACCGTCAGCCAGATTGCCCGCGAGATCAACCTGTCGCGTTCGGCGGTCAGCGAGCGCATTCGCCAACTGGAGAGCAGCGGGGTGATTCGCGGCTATCACGCCCGGGTTGCCGAGCCGGGCGAGGGTGGGGTGAAGGCCTTTCTCGAACTCTTCTATCAGGGGCGTCGCTGCGAGGAGTTCGTCGAACGCATGCGGGCCTTTCCCGAGGTGCGCCATTGCAGTGGGATCAGCGGCGAGACCGACATGCTGGTGCTGGTCGAGGCGCCGAGCATGGCGCGCCTGAGCGAGGTGCGCGGCGCCATCGAGCAGTTTCCCGGCATGCAGAAGGTCAAGACCCATGTGGTGGTGACCGACTGGGCCATGTGAGTCGGCGCCTTCACTCCGCCGTGTCGGGCTGCTCCTGCAGGGCCGTGCGCTGCAACAGCAGCAGTGGCGCTCCGGCTGCCAGCACCAGCAGGCCGAGCAGCGCGCCGCTGCCGGCATACAGGGTGCTGGAATAGAACAGGCCCAGGCAGGTCAGGGCGAACAGGATCGGCGTCAGGGGATACAGCGGCACGCTGAACGGGCGCCGTACCCAGGGCTGGCTGCGGCGCAGGCGGATCAGCGCCAGGGCGGTGAGCGACATGAACAACCAGAATACCGGCGCGGTGTAGGCCACCATGGTCTGCACGCCGTTCTCGCTCAGCGCGCCGAACAGAATCAGCGGCAGGGTGATCGCGCATTGCAGCAGCAGCGCGCGCAGAGGCGTGGCGCCACGTTCGTTCCAGCGACCGAGAAAGGCCAGCTGCGGTACATCGCGGCCCAGCGCGTAGTACACCCGCGAGCCGGTGAAGATGGTGGCGTTGAGCGTGCTCAGGGCAGTCAGGCAGACGAACAGCGCGAGCATGGCCTCGGCCCGCGGCCCGGCGACCATGTGCATCAGGTCGGCGGCAACCGCATCGGTCTGGCGCAGGCCGTCGAGGCCGAAGATATCGAGGAACACCAGGTTCGCCAGCAGGTACAGGGCGGTCACCAGCGCCGTGCCGATCAGCAGCACGCGGCTCATGTTGCGCGCCGGATCGCGCAGTTCGCCGGAGAGGTAGGCCGCCTCGTTCCAGCCGCCATAGGTGAGCAGCACGAACACCATGCCCATGCCGAGCATGGCCGCCGTACTGCCGCTCGCCTGCGGCGGCGCGGCCGCTGCCTGCTGTGGCTCGGCCAGGGCCAGGCCGGCCAGTATCACCAGCAGGATCGACGCCACCGTGGCCGCGCTGAAGAACACCTGGGCGCGGCGCGATTCACGGGTGCCGAGCAGGTTGAGCAGGGTCAGCGCCACCACCACCGAGGCGGCATGCCAGGCACTGCCGTACGGCTCGAGGGGCAGCAGGCGCTGGGCATAGTCGCCATAGATGAAGGCGACCACGGCGATGGCGCCGGTCTGGATCACCGTGCCGCGCGCCCAGGCGAACAGCAGGCCGACCTGCGGCCCCCAGGCCAGACTCAGATAGTGGTATTCGCCGCCCTGATCCGGGTGCGCGGCGCCCAGCTCGCCGTAGCACAGCGCGCCGATCAGCATGACCAGGCCTCCGGCCAGCCACAGCGCCAGATACAGTTCGGCGCTGCTGGCATGCTGGGCGACCAGGGGCGGCAGGCCGAAGATGCCCACCCCGATCACCACGCCGGCGAGCATGGCCACGCCATCGACGACCGACAGGCCGGCCCGCGATGAGGCCTGCGCAGTCATGGCTCAGCTCCTGCGGGCGACCCAGTCCTGCACCGCCCCCTTGCCCGGTACCGCCTCGATGCTGCGGCCATTGACCTGGCCCACGTACAGCCGGTCATTGAGGGTAAAGCTCAGCTCGTTGCCCCTGAGCTGGCCGCTCAACCCGCCGTACTGACCGTCCACGCTGCCCACCACCTTCTGGAAGTGCTGGTCCAGCTCCACCTGATAGCGCTGACCGTCCGCCTCGATGGTCCACTGGCCGGCGACCTTGGCCGGCACTATCCACAGGAACACCGCGTTGCCGTTGATCACATCGCTGCGATCCGGCTCCCAGTCGCCCAGGTTGAAGGCATGCGACACCACGCGGGTGCCTGGCTTGAGGGTGTCGAAGATGACCGGTCGCAGGCGCATGTTGACGGTGGAGAGCAGATACATGGTCAGCACGTCGGCCTGGGAAATGTCCTTCTCGAACAGATCGCCCTGCTCGAAGGTGACCCTGTCCGCCACGCCTTCGCGTTCGGCGTTCTCCCGCGCCGCGCTGACGCGCTCGGGGTCCAGGTCGATGCCATAGGCCGCTCGGGCGCCGTGATCCTGCACGGCGGAAATGGCGATGCGCCCATCGCCCGAACCGAGGTCGATGACGTAGTCGTCCGGGCCGATCTCGGCCAGTTCCAGCATGTGCGCCACCACCGGTTCGGGGGTTGGCACGTAGGGCACGTCGAGTCGCGGCGGTTGCGCCTGCGCCGTGTCGATCAGCAGTCCGGCCAGCAGCCCGGCGGACAGGGTGAGGGACGAGAAGGTACGAACGGATGCAGCGCTCATCGGTGGAATCTCCTCACAGGGGGGCGATTTTGGTCCGACTGACGGGGCTGGCCAAGGTTCGTACTGAGGCCTTGCGGGATTGGGCAAGAATGCCCGGCAGGCCAGTGGCGGCCTTGCCTGTGGCTGTGTAAGCGGATGTTAACGCACGCCGCGCAAGCGCCGACGTTGCCTTGGCGCAGGCGCGCAGGCACTGTAGGCGGGTTATCCGCTTTGGTCGTTTCCCGCATGCGCATCCTGCACACCTCCGACTGGCATCTGGGCCAGCACTTCATGGGCAAGACTTGTCTACGCCTCGTTTGACCTGGCTACTTGGGCGAAGCCGCACGTGCTCGTAGAGCGCTTTGTGAGGCGAGCATATTCGCTCTGCTAATCACGGGGTCGCCCGCAGTGATATCGAGATATTCCAGAGGCGCGCTTAGGTAGCTTGGGGATTGAGGTTGAAAAATTCCCTGCAGCACTTGATGGCTAAGAAGTCATGCAGGGATGGCAATCGCTCTGCCATCCCATCAAGCCAGGGGTTTGACTACTCAGCTTGGCTAGTCAGTGGTACCGCTGGCGATTTTTGCTCAGTGATTGCTGCAGGCAGCGAAACCGACGCACTTTCCGGCAGTTTGAACATTGCCCCGGTAGCTGGGTCGACTGCGAAAAGGCCGATAAGGCCGCCAAACAGAATGTTGCCCCAGTACCAACCGTCCAGGCTGCTGTCCAAGGTGGAGACCTGCGAGGTATAACCATCCTTCTTGTAGCTGACGGTGTACTGTTCGCCCTTAAAGTAGCCGGCACCTGCTCTCAGTGACACGGTGCCAGGCGTCATACCGGTATGTACAACCTTTCCCGAGCGATTGCGGATCTCGAAATCTGCCCCTTCCGGCGCGCTAGTTACGCTTACCGGGTAGGACGAGTCACTCACGATGCTGGCGCACCCGCTGATGCCGAGGATCAAAGCAAGCGGAGCTAGAGGGATGGCAAACTTATTATTCATTCCGTTACTACTTCCAAGTAGTTGGTCCTATGTGTGTGCCCATTCCGGGCGAAAGCATCATAGAGAAGGAGTAGGGCTTGGAGTAGTGGCCATTTGAAATTATTGCTTTGATTTTCTGCGTTCCACAGGCATCCGGGATTAAAGGCCCGGCTTTTCGAGAATTCCCTCCATGCGCATCCTGCACACCTCCGACTGGCATCTGGGCCAGCACTTCATGGGCAAGACCCGTCAGGCCGAGCATCAGGCCTTCTGCGCCTGGCTGCTGGAGCAGGTCCGCAGCCATGCCGTGGATGTGCTGCTGATAGCCGGCGACGTGTTCGACACCGGTGCGCCGCCCAGCTATGCCCGTGAGCAGTACTACCGCCTGGTGGTGGAGCTGCGCGACGCCGGCTGCGCGCTGGTGGTACTCGGCGGCAATCACGACTCGCCGGCCATGCTCGGCGAGAGCCGCAGCCTGCTGGCGCAACTGGGTACCCAGGTGGTGCCGGGTGTCGGTGTCGATCTCGCCGAGCAGGTGCGGGTGCTGCATGACCGCGAGGGTGTGCCTGGCGCCATTCTCTGCGCGGTACCCTTCATCCGCCCGCGTGATGTCACGGCCAGCCAGGCCGGGCAGAGCGCGCAGGACAAGCAGCAGTCGCTGCAGCAGGCCATCGCCGAGCACTACCGAGCCCTTCACGAGCTGGCGCAGCGCAAGCGCGACGAGCTGGGCCTGGGGCTGCCGATCATCGCCACCGGTCACCTGACCACCGTGGGCGCCAGTGCCAGCGAGTCGGTGCGGGAAATCTACGTCGGCAGCCTGGAGGCCTTCCCCACCAGCGCCTTCCCGCCCGCCGATTACATCGCCCTCGGTCATATCCACAGGCCGCAGAAGGTCGGCGGTCTGGAGCACATACGCTACAGCGGCTCGCCCATCGCGCTGTCCTTCGATGAAGCGCGGCAGCAGAAGGAAGTGCTACTCCTGACCTTCGGCGATGGCTCGCTGCAATCGATCACCCCCCTGCCCGTGCCGGTGTTCCAGCCCATGGCCAGCCTGCGCGGCTCGCTCAAGGAACTGGCCGGCGCCATCGCCGAACAGGCCGCCCAGGGCACGCCCGAGCGGCCTGTGTGGCTCGAGGTACAGGTCAGCAGCGACGATTACCTGAGTGATCTGCAAAGCCGCATCAATGCCCTGTGCGAGGGGCTGCCTGTCGAGGTGCTACGCATTCGCCGCGAGCGCGGCGCGGCCAGCGCAAGTCTGGCCAGCGAAGCACGGGAAACCCTGGATGAGCTGTCGGTGGAGGACGTCTTTTCACGCAGGCTGCAACAGGAAACGCTGGATGAGGACGATAGCCAGCGCTTGCAGGACCTGTATCGGCAGGTGCTGGAAACGCTGCCAAGAGCCTAGGTGCCCACAATGCGCTTATGACTAGGTACATGCGCCTATCAAAGCCAAGCGCAAGATTGAGAAGACCATGGCGCGGTTCGGTGCCAGGGTGAGCCCCCGTTCCGGGTGATCAAACGCCAGATGCGCCGACGCACTTCCGTGCGTTTGGCGAAGAATTCGGTGCAGTGGGAGACATTTGCCCACCTTTTCTGATCAGACCGCCGCTTCAAATCGACGGATCTCCTCCAGCGCAGCCCTTGGCGAATTCGATGGAACAACGCCGATAGATCGACGCTCTCAATCATTGTCGTTTCGCTCCCGGGAATGCGGGGGCTGGAGCAGATCTTGAGACCGACTTCGTGCCGATAAATTGCCTCAGTCGACGCAAGTTGGGCGCACCAATCCACAGCTTGATGCGGACGAGGAGTAGATAAATTGTGAAAGCAGCAGTCTACGATACAGCCGGCGCCCCTAGTGTTCTGAAGTACATCGATCTTCCAACACCCGCTATTGAACCAGGCGATGTGCTGATTGCCGTCGAGGCCATTTCGCTTGAGGGTGGCGATCTGATAAACCGTCGCTCTACCCCGCCGCCCCATCCATCATGGGTCGTCGGTTATGCGGCAGCCGGCACCGTGATGGAGATCGGCTCGGGCGTTACAAGCCGCAAGGTCGGGGACAGGGTCGTAGCGTTCAATATGCAGGGATCGCACGCGGAACTCTGGTCGGTGCCGGAGGCGCGAACATGGCGCATACCTGATGGCCTGGATGCGTCGGATGCTGCAGTTGTGCCGATCTCATTTGGAACCGCTTACCACTGTCTTTTCACGCGAGGCGCGCTTGAACGGGGAGAGACTGTTCTCATCCAGGCGGCTGCCGGCGGAGTAGGGGTGGCTGCTCTTCAGCTCGCTGCACAATCGGGGGCGACGGTAATCGCGGTAGCAAGCGGCGCGCAACGCAGAGGTCGCCTGCTTGAGCTCGGCGCTCACCACGTAATAGACCGCGCTGACTGTGATGTGGTGGAAACCGTTCATGCACTCACAAAGGGCGCAGGCGTTGACCTCGTTATCGATCCGGTCGGAAAGACTCTGCAGGCCTCCCTCTCTTCGCTCGCGCATGAGGGCCGTCTTGTCTTTGTCGGTAATGCGGGTGGCGGTAGCCTGACAGCTGACCTGTGGCCGCCGATGCAGGCCAACCAAACACTCTTGGGAGTGTTTATGGGGACGCTTTTCGAAAGATCCGCCATACGGTCGAATGTCGACGACATGTTGAAGGCCGTCGCTACGGGCAGTGTTCGCAGCGTCATTGACCGGACGTTTAAATTGTCGGAGGCTGCCGCAGCCCATGAATATGCCGAGAAGGAGAAGCCGCTCGGACGTATCGTCATCAAGCCGTGAAACCCGTTCCGTGCAGGCGGCAATCCGCTTTCTTCGCCAACATTTGTTCCATATCGCTGACCTTGGGCCAACGGTTAAATCAAAGCAGATTGCCGGTAGTGAACTCCGCTTTTTTCTCCTGTTTTGCCCCGTCTGGCCAGTGCCACGGTCGCTTTGTCGTGGCCAATCCGGTTGCTGTTTGAGTTGCCGGGGCCTGGATTCGGCTTACTACGCTCCTCCCTTCCTCGCAGCCCTGACGCCTCGTCTTGTGGTCCGTCCTGCCGCAGGCGTTCTATGCTGTGGGTGATGGCCATTTGGCAGAGGTGCGAAAGTGCCGTTATTCAATGCATTGGCGCGATCGCTGGATCCGTTGCACGGGGTGCAGGCTGCCACTCGGCAGGCGTTCGACCACTGGTATCGTCAGGCGAAGATTCCGCAGATTCGTTACGTCGCCTTTCTGACCATGGCGTTGTATCTGATCTACGCCGCCATCGAGCAGAACGTGACGAGCGAGCAGGTGCTGGCCCGTTTCATCGTTCATGGCCTGATGGTGCCCGGGGCGCTGCTGGCGGTGGGGGTGCTGAGCTTTCAGCCGAGCCGCCAGCGCACGATGTTCACGATTCTCACGGTGGCGCCCGTATGCACGGCGGCGGCCAATCTCCATTTCAATTTCGGCACGCCGCTGTTCGTCCATTTCGCGCCGGAAATCTACCTCAACCTGATGTGGACCTTCGCCGTCTCCGGCCTCACCCTGCGTCAGGCCCTGGCTACGGCCTCGGCATCGGTACTGGTGATTCTCGTCGTCACCCTCGACCATTCGCTGGAGCCGGGCATGCAGCGGCTTCACCTGATCTGGATCCTGGCGTCGTTTTCCTTCGGGCTGCTCAGTGCGTTCCTGCTGGAGCGAGCGCATAAGCGCATGTTCCTGCATCAGGACCGGCTGGCCCTGAGCGCCAGCCTGGACGGGCTGACGGGGCTGTGGAACCGCTCGCGCATGGAGCGCTTCCTGGCCGAGGAAATCGCCAGGGCCAACCGGTATGGCACGCCGTTTTCCGTGGTGCTGATCGATATCGACCATTTCAAGAGCGTCAACGATACCCACGGCCATGCGGTGGGTGACAGCGTGCTGCGCCAGTTCGCGACCTTGCTGCGCGACAGCGTGCGGGTATTGGACAAGGTGGGGCGGCTGGGCGGTGAGGAGTTTCTGATCGTCCTGCCGGAGAACGATGCCGCGCAGGCGAAGCAGGCCGTACAGGCGCTGCAGCAGCGCATCAACGGGTTCGCTTTCGACAGGGTGCAGCGCAAGACGGCCAGCTTCGGCATTGCCGAGTATCGCCCGGGCGAGAGCCTTGATAGCCTGCTGGAGCGCGCCGATCAGGCGATGTATCGCGCCAAGGCCAGTGGCCGCGACCGCATCGAGGCGCTCTGATGGGCACGGGCACGCCTGAACCGCCACCGCAGCGCGACGGTCGAACCCTGGCCAACCCCCACCCTTGAGCGCACGACAACGGAGTCGGATATGCAGCGAGTTTTCTTTCTTCCCATTGCGGCAGTGGCCGTGTTTGCCGGTCTGGTCGGTTGCGGCAGCTCGCCGGCGCCCAATGCCGCCGTGACCGAGCAGTGGCTGGGGCGCTGGACGGGGCCGGAGGGCACCTACCTGGAGATCAGCGGAACGCCCGCCGACTACCGGCTGACCATCGCCAACCTCGACGGCCCGCGACGCTTCGTCGGCCGTGCGCAGGGAGCGCAGATCGTCTTCGTGCGCGATGGCGTGGTGGAGCGCATTCGCGCCACCGACGGTGGGGCCACTGGCATGAAATGGCTGCTGGACAAACAGAACTGCCTGACCGTGCGCAGCGGCGAGGGCTACTGCCGCGATTGAGCCGTTACGCCACACGGATATGCCAGAATGAACGCCTTCAACGGCTTACGACCTGTGCATGAAAATCCTCAGCCTGCGCCTCAAGAACCTCAACTCGCTCAAGGGCGAATGGAAGATCGATTTTGCCGCCGAGCCCTTCGCCGGCAGCGGCCTGTTCGCCATCACCGGGCCGACCGGCGCGGGCAAGACCACTTTGCTCGATGCCATCTGCCTGGCCCTGTACCACCGCACACCGCGAATGAGCACGCTGTCGGCCAGTGGCAACGAGCTGATGACCCGGCACACTGCCGACTGCCTGGCCGAGGTGGAATTCGAGGTGAAAGGACAGGGCTATCGCGCCTTCTGGAGCCAGCGCCGCGCGCGGGACAAGGTCGAAGGCGCGCTGCAGGCGCCCAAGGTCGAGCTGGCGCGTATTGCCGACGGCGAAATCCTCACCGACAAGATTCGCGAGAAGGAACATCTCACCGCCGAACTGACCGGCCTGGACTTCGAGCGTTTCACCAAATCCATGCTGCTGGCCCAGGGCGGCTTCGCGGCCTTTCTCGAGGCCAACGCCAACCAGCGCGCCGAGCTGCTGGAGGAACTGACCGGTACCGAGGTGTACGGACTGATCTCGCAGCAGGTCTACGAGCGCACCAAGGCGTCGGAACAGGCGCTGAATCTGCTGAAGAGCCGCGCTCAGGGTATGGAGCTGCTGGACGAGGCGCAGCGTGCCGAATTGCAGGCCGAGCATCAGCGCCTGAACCAGGAGGAGGCGCCGCTGTTGGCGCAGCAACAGGCCCTGCAAGGCCAGCGCCGCTGGCGCGAAGCCCTGCAACAGGCCGAGCAGCAATGCGAGCGCGCGCGAATGGGACTGGAGCAGGCGCAGCAGGCGCGCAACGAGGCGGCCGGCGAGCTGCAGCGTCTGGCCGCCAGTGAACCGGCCGCGCGCCTGCAGCCGTTGTATCAGAGCTGGCAGCAGCTGCAGCAGGATCGACAGCAGGCGCAGCAGGTGCTGGACGATCTGCAGGCGCAGCAGCGCCACAGCAGCGAGCGCGAGCACCAGCAACTCTGGCTGGCCAGCCGCTACGCCCGGCAATGCCTGAGCCTGCACCAGAGCGAACAGCAGCGTCTGACCGAGCAGCGTGAAACGCTGCAAGCGCGTTTGAGTGCTACCCCGCAACGTGCCCGCCTGGGCGAGTTGCTTGGCGGCTGGCGCGCGCAGTTCGATCAGCGCGGGCAACAGCTCATGCGGCAGCAGACGCTGCGCGAGAGCATGGTGCGAGAGCGCGAGCAGCTCGCTGCCTTGGAACAGCAGCGTGATCAGCTCGCCGCGCAGCAGACGGACGCGGCGACGCGGCTGGTGCAGGCGCAAGCCCTCGAAGCCGGACAGCACAGCGAGCTGCAGGCGTTGCTCGGCGCGGACGACGAGGCCGGGCTGCGGCAGCGCTGGCAGCAGCTGCAGGTGCAGGGAAGGGCGCTGGATCGCCTGGAACAACTGGTGCAGAGCCGCGAGCAGACGGCCGAACAGATCGCCGAGCTGACCCCGCACCTGGCGCAGCTGCAAACGCAGCATGCCGCCAAGAACGATGAAATCACCGCCCTGCGCGAGCGCTACAAAGTGCTCAAGCAGCAGGTTGCCGACAAGGAAAAGCTGCTGGAGCAGGAGCAGCGCATTCAGGATCTGGAAGCCTATCGTGCCCAGCTGCAGCCGGGCGAAGCCTGCCCATTGTGCGGCTCGCACGAGCATCCGGCGGTCAGCCAGTACCAGGCGCTGGATGTCTCCGCCACGCGCCAGGCGCTGGAGCAGTGCCGCAGCGACCTGGCGCAGCTGGAAAGCCAGGGCGGCACCCTGCGCGACGAACTGACCCGTCTGGCCACGCAGATCGCCCAGTTGCAGCAGCAACTGGAACAGGCACAACAGCGCGTCGCCCAACAGGACGCGCAGTGGCAGCAGCAACTGGCCGAGCAGGCCCTGCAGATCGCCGATGGTGCAGCGCTGCGTCAGTTGCAGCGTGAGCATGAGCAGCATCTGGGGCAGCTGCAGCAGCGTCTCGCCCAGGTCGAAACCCGTCAGGCCGAGCTGACGCAGGCGCGCAGTGCTCGTGAGATTGCCGAACGAGCGCTGGCCGATATGCAGCAACGCCTGGCGCTGCAGGCGCGCGATGAAGAAAACCTGCAGGCGCGTCAACGCGAACAGGGCGAGCGTCTGCAAGGGCTGGAGCAGGAACTGCGGCATCACGATCAGGCGCTGCTGGCCAGTCTCGATGGCTTCGCCTCGGAGTTGCCGGCCGACGCCGACACCTGGCTAGCCAAGCAGGCCAGCGCCTGGCGCGACTGGCAGCAGGCTCAGGCGCAGGACCAGCAGTTGCAGGAGCAGCTGCGCGCAACCGAGCGTCTGCTCGCCGAAGCCGAGGCCCGGACCGAGCAATGGCAACAGCGCTGGCAGGCCGAACAGGCGCCGGCACTGATCGAGCCCGAGGCAGTGGCGCAGCCCGAGCAGGCCCTGCAAGGTGCCATCGACAGCCTGGCCAGCGCGCAGCGCGAAAGCGATGCCCTGCGTGGCCGGCAGCAGAGCCAGCAGAGCCTGCTGCAGCAATTGCAGCAGCGCCTGAGCGAAGCCGAGCAGCGCTGGCAGCAGGCGCTGGCGGTCAGCCCCTTCACTGACCTGCAGGCATTTCTCGACGCGCTGCTGGACGATGACGAACGTGAGCGTCTGACGAGTTTGCAGGCGCGTCTGCAGCAAGCCCTTACCGAGGCCACGACATTGTTGGCCGCCGCCGACGCGCAATGGCAGCAACTGAGCACGACACCGCAGACCGAGCTGACGCTGATCGAGCTGGACGAGCAGCTGCAGGCGCTGCAGCTGACCTTGCGCGAGCTGAGCCAGCGCCAGGGCGAGCTGCGCGCCCAGTTACAGGCTGACGATGCGCGGCGCAGCAGCCAGCAGGCGCTGTTCGCCGAGATCGCTGCACAGGAGAGCGAGCACGCGTTGTGGCAGCAGCTCAACGGCCTGATCGGTTCGGCCGATGGCGCCAAGTTCCGCAAGTTCGCCCAGGGCCTGACTCTCGATCATCTGATCCACCTGGCCAATCGCCAACTGACGCGCCTGCACGGTCGCTACCAGCTGGCGCGCAAGAGCAGCGGCGAACTGGAGCTGGAGGTGTGCGACACCTGGCAGGCCGACGTGGCGCGCGACTGCCGCACGCTGTCCGGTGGCGAGAGCTTCCTGGTCAGCCTGGCGCTGGCCCTGGCGCTGTCGGATCTGGTCAGCCACAAGACCAGCATCGACTCGCTGTTTCTCGACGAAGGCTTCGGTACGCTCGATGGCGAAACCCTGGAGGTGGCGCTCGATGCTCTGGACAACCTCAACGCCAGCGGCAAGACCATCGGCGTGATCAGTCACGTCGAGGCGATGAAAGAACGCATTCCCGTGCAGCTGCGGGTGCACAAGGGCGTCGGCCTCGGCTACAGCCGGCTCGACGCGCGTTTTGCAGTGAAGGAAGGAGCGTAGCGATGCTGATGCGAGCGAAGGATTCCACCCTGCTGGTGATCGACCTGCAGGAGCGGCTGCTGCCGGCCATCGACGACGGCGCGGCGGTGGTCGAGCAGGCCGCCTGGCTGGTGCAGGTGGCGCAGCACCTGCAGGTGCCGGTGATTGCCACCGAGCAATATCCCAAGGGCCTCGGCGCGACCGAGGCCGGTCTGCGTGCGCTGCTGCCGCGCGCGGGGCTGCGCGAGAAGATTCATTTTTCGGCCACCGCCGGCGCCGGGCTGTTCGATCTGCCGGGCGGCGAGCGCCGGCAGTTCATCGTCTGCGGCACGGAAACCCATGTCTGCGTGCTGCAGACGGTGCTCGGTCTGCTGGCGGCCGGGCGCGAGGTGTTCGTGGTGGACGAGGCCGTCGGCTCGCGTCGGCCACGCGACAAGGCCCTGGGCCTGGCGCGGATGGAACGCGCCGGGGCGGTGATCGTGTCGCGCGAGATGGTCGCCTTCGAATGGCTCGAACAGGCTGGCAACGACCTGTTCCGCCAGATCAGCCGCGAATTCATTCGCTGAAGTCCCTGTTGCCGCGCGGCCCGAGACGGACGGCGCAGCAGGGGCGATGGCTAGTGGCTATCGCATCGGCGGAACCGGCCTATGCTTGATGGCAGCATAGGTATAACCCGTCAATTACTGCCGACAGCTTGCGGCCAGGCCGCACTGGCTCTGGCTCTGGCTCATGGAGCGTCGTCGTTGCGCCAAGTTCTGTGTTGCTGTCTGCTCTGGCTGGTGGCCTGTGCCAGTCACGGGGCGGAGCCGGGCCTGACCCTGTGCCACGAGGATCAGGACTCCTTTCCCTGGGTGATGACCGACGGTACCGGGCTGAACTTCGAGCTGCTGGGGCTGGTGGAGCGCGCCCTGGCGCTGCACTTCGTCTACGTCGCGGTGCCCTGGAAGCGTTGCCTGGCCGGGCTGGAGCATGGCCTGTACGACGGTGCCTTCGCCGCCAGCTTCAAGCAGGAACGCCTGAGTATGGGGCATTACCCGAGCGACGGCGCCGGACAGGTGGACGAGTTTAGGCGACTGCACACCTCCCGCTATGCGCTGTACCGCCGTATCGGCAGCGCGGCGGCTTGGGACGGTCAGCGTTTCAGCCATTTCACCCGGCGTGTCGGCTCGCTGAGCGGATTTTCCATCCGTGATCTGTTGCTGGCCCACGGTCTGGAAGTGGACGAGTCCAGTCGCGATCCGCTGGCCTTGCTGCGCATGCTGATTCACGGGCGCGTGGATGCTGTGGCGTTGCAGACCCAGCGTGGCGACTTTCTGCTCAAGGCCCATCCGCAGCTGGCGCAGCGGCTGGAGAAGTTGCCCCAGCCCCTGGAGGAGAAGGCCTATTACCTGATGCTTTCCAAGGACCTGCTGGCGCGCGAAGCGAACCTTGCCGAAGCGATCTGGGATGAGGTGCGGCGCCAGCGCGAGTCGTCCGAGTATCAGGCGCGGGTGGCGGCCTACCTGGCGCGTCCCTGAGCGGGGCGGGAAAACCGCGGCGGACTATTCCCGTGTGGCGTCATGCTCGCTAGAGTCCGCATCCTCAAATCGCGTCTGTTCTGGCGGGCATAGCATGACCTTCGCTTCCTGGCTGACCATCGGCCTGTTCGTTATCACCTATGCGGGCATGGCGGCCGGCGGTATTCGCGGCCTGCGCATCGACCGCAGCTGGATCGCCTGCAGCGCGGCGGTACTGCTGCTGGTCAGCGGCGCGCTGAGCATGCAGGACGCCGCCCATCACCTCGATCCCGGTGCGCTGTTGCTGCTGCTGGCGCTGATGCTGATTTCCGCCCAGTTCGATTTCTCCGGCGTCTATGCCTGGCTCAACGAATACCTGACCCATCATGCCGAGCGCCCGGCCGTGCTGCTGGCCGGCGTGGTGCTGCTGGGCGGCCTGCTGTCGGCCATTCTGGTCAACGATATCGTCGCCTTCGCCCTGACCCCGCTGCTGTGCCGCAGCCTGCAGCTACGCGGCCTTGATGCCCGACCGTTTCTGCTGGCGCTGGCGTTGTCCTGCAATGCCGGCTCGGCGGCCAGCCTGATCGGCAATCCGCAGAACATTCTGATCGGCCAGGCCGGCGGGCTGGATTTCTGGGGTTATGTCGCCGTGGCCGGGATGCCTGCGCTGGCGGCGATGGCCATCGTCTATGCGGTGATCTGGCTGCAGTGGCGACATCGCTGGGGCGAGCCCAGGCCACTGCCAGCGGATGACATGCCGGTGGAGCGCATCTACGGCGCGCACAGCTATCTGAAACCGCTGCTGGCCAGCCTGGCGCTGCTGGCGCTGTTCGCCACGGCGTTGCCGCGCGAGTTGTCGGCGCTGCTGATCGCGGTGCTGGTGATGGTGTCGCGGCGGGTGGACAGCCGCGACTACGTGAACAAGGTGGACTGGAACCTGCTGCTGCTGTTCGTCGGGCTGTTTCTGGTCAGCGGCGCCGCGCTGCAGTTGCCGCAGCTGGCGCAGGGCGCGGCGTGGCTGGCCGAGCATGGGCTGTTGCCGCAGGGCGTGATTTCGCTGGCGACCTCGTCGCTGCTGGCGAGCAACCTGATCGGCAACGTGCCCTTCGTGGTGCTGCTGCTGGGGCTGATGCCGGAGCTGTCGCACGCCGTGCTGATCGGTCTGGCGGTGATGTCGACGCTGGCCGGCAACCTGCTGCTGATCGGTAGCGTGGTCAACCTGATCGTCGCCGAAGGGGCGAAGCGTCAGGGCGTGCGCATCGGCTTCGTCGACTATGCCCGCAGCGGCGTGCCGGTGACGCTGCTGAGCATGACGCTGGCCGGACTCTGGCTGGGCCTGGGCGGCTGGCTGCCCTGGTAGCTCGATCGGGGCGCGCGGCGCACCCTACGGCCCGGCGCGCTGGACCAACATGTAGGGTGCGCCCTGCGCACCAATGGTTCTCCGGCCGGTTGGTCTAGCGCCAACGGTTTTGCCGCCAGGCACCCCGCGCTTCGCCATCCTTGAACGTCCAGGCCACCAGGCGGCTCTGCTTCTGCCCCTGGGACATGCCGAGGATGCGTACCTCCGCCGCGCCGGCCTTGGCCAGCCAGCCCTGCAGCAGCTCGACGTTGCTGCCCTTGGACACCAGGCTGCTGAACCACAAGACCTGCCCTGCCACCTGCGCGCTCTCGCTGGCCATGCGCTTGAGAAAGGCGGCCTCGCCACCCGGGCACCACAGCTCGGCCGCCTGGCCACCGAAGTTGAGCACCGGCAGCTTGCGCCTGGGGTCGAGCTTGCCGAGGTTGCGCCACTTGCGCGTGCTGCCACGGGTGGCTTCGTCGGCGCTGGCATGGAAGGGCGGGTTGCACAGGGTGAGGTCGACGCGTTCGTCCGCCTGCAACAGGCCGAGGAAGATATGCTCGGCATTCGCCTGCTGGCGCAGCTCGATACCGCCGGCCAGCAGCGGATTGGCCGCGACGATGGCGCGCGCCGAGGCCAGCGCTGCCGGGGCGATATCGGCGCCGATGAAGTGCCAGCCGTATTCGCAATGGCCGATCAGCGGGTAGATGCAGTTGGCACCGACGCCGATGTCCAGCGCGCGGATGCCGGCGCCGCGGGGTATCTGCCCGTCGTTGTCAGTGGCCAGCAGGTCGGCGAGGTTGTGCAGGTAATCGGCGCGGCCGGGAATCGGTGGGCACAGATAGCCCTCTGGAATGTCCCAATGCCGGATGCCGTAGTACTGCGCCAGCAGCGCGCGATTGAACACCTTGACCGCCGCCGGGTTGGCGAAGTCGATGCTCGGCTTGCCATAGGGATTGGTGATGACGAAATCGCCCAGTTCCGGGCTGACCTTGATCAGCGCAGGAAAGTCGTAGCGGCCCTGGTGACGGTTGCGTGGATGCAGCTCGCCCTTTGCCGGTGCGGTCTTCACGGCGGCGGGAGCGGGTTTGCGCGGGCGTTTCGGCGGCTGGGGCATGAACGGGCATCGGCGAGTCGGGCGCGGGATTTTCCCATGCTTTGTTCGGCTTTGCAGGCGTATCGATGAATTGAAGAGCGCGTCCTTGCTTAGATGCCCCCATTCTGAGGCTGGACCATGCTGTTCGGCGGCAGCTTAGGGCAACTTCGACTGCCTCTAAACACGCCCAGCCTCGAGGTGCTTTACGCCGCCTCTGCTTGCTCCTGCGGCGCGTGCAGCTGCAGGGCGCTGGCGATGATCGCCTGGCTGTGTCGGGCCAGTTCGTTGCGGCTGCGCGATTCGCTGGGGATCGGCGAGAGCAGGCGTATCTCCACCTCGCCGGCCGGGCTGGAGAGCAGGCGCAGCAGGTGCGAGAGCATGTCGTCGTCGCCGACGAAGGGCGCCACCGGGCAGGGCTGGCCACCGCGCAGGTAACGAATGGCCACCGGCTGCACGGCCACGCCGCTGTCGATGGCGCTCGCCAGCAGGCGGCCGTGGAAGGTGCGCAGGGTCAGGCCGTCGGTAGTGGTGCCTTCCGGGAAGATCAGCAGGTGGCGGCCGAGTTGCAGATGGCGGGTCAGTTGCTGGCCGACCAGGTTGCTGTCGCCCGCGCCGCGGCGGATGAACAGGGTCCCGGCCTTGTGCGCCAGCCAGCCGGCCAGCGGCCAGGCGCGTACCTCGGCCTTGGACAGAAAGGAGATCGGCTGTAGCGCACCGAGCAGCGGGATGTCGGTCCAGGACACGTGGTTGGCGACCCAGAGCATCGGCTGTTCGGGCAACTCGCCTTCGACCCGCACGCGAAAGGGCAGGGCGCCGCCGAGACGCGCGAGGAACCAGCGCGTCAGGCGCTGACGCAGGGACATCAGGTCATGCCGGGCCACTCGTTCGCAGAGGCTGACGATGGCGGCCAGCAGTGCGCCGAAGGCGATCACCAGGGCCAGATGAAAGAGGCGCAGGGATAGACGCAGTTTGGCCATCGAGGCCTCCGCTTGTGGACGAGTGCCGGCATTATCCATGGATAGCGGCGTTTGGCGATGCCTGGCCGTCGTGCGTTGTACAGAAGCGACTCTGCTCGCCAATGGCGAGCGGTCTCGTTCGCGAGCAGAGCGCGCTCCTACCTTCAGACCGCGGCCTTGAAGTGCCGGGCATAGCGCGGGCACAGCTCGTCGCGCTTGAGCAGGATGAACACGTCGGCCACCTGGAAGTCCTTGTCCCAGCAGGGTTCGCCGCAGATCTTCGCGCCCAGGCGCATGTAGGCCTTGAGCAGCGGCGGCATTTCGGCGATGACGTTGCCCGGTACGTCCAGCGGCGGCAGCGGGTGCCTGGGCTCGGCGCGCAGGTGCTCGGTGCACAGGTAGCGTTCGCGCAGGCGCTGCATGATGGCTTGGGCCTGGATGCCGCCGTCCCGCATGGAAATGCTGGCGCAGCCCATCAGGTAGCGGTAGCCGCCCTCGTTGAGGACCTCGGCCAGTTCGCCCCAGAGCACGGCGATGGTGGCGCCGTTGCGGTAGGCGGCATCGACGCAGGTGCGGCCGATCTCCAGCACCGGGCCTTCGAGTTTGGCCAGGCCGTGCAGGGCGAATTCCTCTTCGCTGTAGTAGCGACCGAGACCGGCGGCAGCCTGGTGGTCGAGCAGGCGGGTGGTGGCTACCAGCTCGCCGCTGTTCATGTCGCGGACGCCGATATGGCGGCAGTGAATGTCGTAGTCGTCCATGTCCAGACCCAGTTCGGCGCCATTGAGCTTGGCGTCGAATTCCGCGCTGAATACGCGGTAGCGCAAGGCCTGGGCTTCACGCAGGGCGGCGGGGCCTTGCAGGCGTTCGGCCTGCAGACGGCGAGCGGGTTGAGTCATGCCAGATCCTCCGTGTGCCGGCTGAATGCTTGCAGCCGGTCGATCTTGTTGGGCAAGCTCAGGCTAGGTTCGCGCGGTGTCACCACCGTGACGTTTTTTTGATGCTTATGTGACGGCGCCTGCGCCGCTGCCGCGAGGAGGTCTGCGATGCCCTGGTCGAGCCTGTTTCAGCCCATCGAGCGCCTGACTGCCGAGGCGGGGCTGGAAGACTGGTACGCCCGCCTGCTGGCGCGTCTGGGCGGCGCGCCGTACCCCTTCGAACTGGCGCTGGCGGGCGGCCTGCAGGCGGCCACGCCGGGGCTGGCCTTTCTCGCCGGTTACCAGGCGGCGCTGCGCATGCTGTGGCCGGCGGCGCCCTGGACGGCCGGTGCGCTGTGCGTGACGGAAAATCGCAGCACCCGCCCGGCCGACATGAGCACGCGCATCAATGGTCTGCAGATCAGCGGCCGCAAGGATTTCGTCACCGCCGCCGAATGCGCCGACTGGCTGCTGGTGGCGGCGCGCGAGGAGCAGGCGCACGAGGCGCCGCGCCTGGCCCTGGGTGTGGTGCGCCAGGGCGCGCCGGGCGTGCGCATCGAGCCGCTGCCGGCACTGCCGTTGATGCCGGATATCGGTCATGCCCGCCTGCATCTGGATCAGGCGCACGGCGAGCGCCTGGCCGGCGACGGCTGGGACGATTACGTGAAGCCCTTCCGCACCCTGGAGGATGTGCACGTGCTTGCGGCGGTCTGTGCCTGGCAGTTCGGCGTGGGCCGCGAATGTGCCTGGCCGGACGCTCTGCTGTTGCGCCTGCAGGCGCTGCTGGCCGGTTGTGCGGAGGTGGCGCGGCAGGCGCCCAATGCACCGACCACGCACCTGCTGCTGGCCGGCCTGTTCGCCCAGCAGCAGGCACTGAGCGGCGAGCTGCAGGCGGCCTTCGCCGCCGGCCCGGCGCACTGGGCCGAGCTGTGGCAACGCGACCAGGGCCTGCTGCGCATCGCCGAGACGGCGCGCACCAAGCGCCTGGAGAAAGCGCGGCAGATTGTCGCCGCGCGTTGACCCATATCAGTACCGGCTGGCCCGCCTGCGCATAAGGTTACCTCGCGATTCATCTACGAGGTTTCCATGCGCCGCGAGCCCATCGTGCTGTTCGATAACGGCAGCCACCAATGCCTGATGTTCGATGACCTGGTCAGCGGCGAGGGCGTGCAATCCAACCAGTTCCTGATCACCGACCACGAGCAGTACCTGCTGCTCGACCCGGGTGGCGACCTGACCTATACGCCGCTGTCGCTGGAGCTGTCCAAGCACATCCCGGTGCAGGACATGACCTACATCTTCGCCTCGCACCAGGACCCGGACATCATTGCCTCGCTGGATAAGTGGCTGCTGCACACCCGCGCGCGGGTGATCTGCTCCAAGTTGTGGGCGCGCTTTCTGCCGCATCTGACGGCCAACTACCTGGCGCTGAGCCGCGGCATCAACACCTACGACCGCATCATCGCGCTGCCCGACCGCGGCCAGAGCATCCCGCTGGGCAAGTGCTCGCTCAAGGCGGTGCCGGCGCACTTCCTGCACTCGGTGGGCAACTTCCAGGTCTACGACCCGGTGAGCAAGATCCTCTTCTCCGGCGACATGGGCGCCTCGATGGTCGACGACGCTTCGCCGGTGCGCGACTTCGTCAACCACGTGCCGAACATGGAGGGGTTCCACCGCCGCTACATGGCCGGCAACAAAGCCTGTCGCCTGTGGGCGGCGATGGTGCGCGAAATGGACGTGGCGATGATCGTGCCGCAGCACGGCCGCCCCTTCGTTGGCGCCGAGATGATCAGCGCCTTCCTCTACTGGATCGAGAACCTGGAGTGCGGTCTCGACCTGATGGGCCCCGACGATTACCGCCTGCCGAACTAGGGCTGCGCATACCGGGACCCCGTCGCTCGGATTGGTACGTACGACCTAGGTGACCCCGCGACACCCTAGGCGGCGCTACCACCGGTAGGGTGCGCCGTGCGCACCATTGAACGAGGGCGCGGTGCTCCCCTGTTCTGCCGCTTCAAGGCGTCATCCACTCCGTGCTAGGGTGCGCCTCGATTTCCCGTCGAGGTCGCCCATGAGCATCCTTTCCCTTCGCCATACGAGTCTGCTGCTCGGCCTTGGCCTGCTGGCCGGCCTTGCCCGGGCCGAGAGTTGGCCGCAACCGGATTGGCAGACGCTGCCCGCCAGCCGGACTGCCGCCGTTGCCGAGCTGGAAGCCTATGCCTTTGCCCCGCGCGATGAGGTGCAGCGCATCGGCGTGCGCAGCGATGCGCTGCTGGTGGTGCGTGACGGCCAGATCGTCTACGAGCGCTACGCGGCGCCGACCACGGCGCAAACCGCGCACCTGGCCTGGTCGATGGCCAAGAGCCTGCTGGCCACCACCCTGGGTGTGGCCTACGGCGAAGGGCGCTTCAAGCTCGATGCGCCGGTGGCCAAGTACTACCCGGCGATGGCCGGGCATCCGCAGATCAAGATCGGCCACCTGCTCAATTGGGCCTCGGGCCTGGCTTGGGAAGAAGACTACGAATACGCGCCGCTGAAGTCCTCGGTGGTGGCCATGCTCTACACCCGCGGCCGCGGCGACATGGCGGCCTTTACCGCCGCGCATGCGGCCGATGCCGCGCCCGGCACGCGCTTTCGTTATTCCAGCGGCGACAGCAATGTGCTGGCGGCGGCCTTGCGCGGCATGGTCGGCGAGCAGGCCTACGCCGACTACCCCTGGACGGCACTGTTCGAGCCGCTGGGTATCGACAGTGCGGTGTGGGAGCGCGACGGCGCCGGTACCTTCGTCGGCTCCTCCTACGCTTACATGAGCGCTCGCGATCTGGCCCGCGTGGGCCTGCTGATGCAGCGCGGCGGGCGCTGGGGCGAGCGCCAGCTGCTGCCCGAGGCCTGGGTGGCGTTCGTCAGCACCCCCTTTGCCGGCTACCAGCCGCAACTGGCCAAGCCGGGCGATGCCGTGCCGGGTGGGCATTGGTGGCTCAACGCCGAACTGCCGGGCAGCCGGCGCCCCTGGCCGGACGCACCGGCCGCGACCATTGCGGCGCTGGGACACTGGGGCCAGGGCCTGTACGTGCTGCCCGAGGAAAAACTGGTGGTGGTGCGCTATGCCGATGACCGCGATGCCAGCTTCAACCACAACGAACTGCTCAAGCGCGTGCGTGCGGCCTTCGCCGAAGAGGTGCAGCCATGATCCGTCGCCATCCGATCCTCAGCGTGCTGGTACTGCTGTTGGTCCTGCTGCTGGCCTGGGCCTGGCCGAATCGCGCCCATCTGGCCGCCTTCCCCGACATCATCGGTGCCTACACGGCCAAGGAGTACTGCTCCTGCCGCTACGTCAGCGGCAACCCGGCGGCCTACTGCGAAGGCTATGTGAAGCAGTACGTGCCGATCAGCAGCCTGCACGATGACGAAGGCGCCAAACGCGTCACCGCCAGCGGGCTGGGGCGCACGCACAGCGCGGTCTGGCTGGGACAGCGCCAGGGCTGTCAGTTATTGCCGAGCAAGTAGGGCGGGTGAAACCCGCCACCTCGGAAGCGGCGGGTTGCACCTGTCCTACGGTGCTGCGCGCGCCGGGCTTTGCAATGCAGGCCATGGCGACTATCGTTGCCGCCTGGTCATGCCGTTTTCGAGTCCTCATGCGCCGTTCGCTGTTTGCCCTGCTGCTTGCTGTCGCCTTCCCCGTTCACGCCGACTGGTACCTGGACAACGAGTCCTCACGGCTGTCGTTCATCTCCACTCATTCCGGCAGCCAGTCGGAGGTGCATCGCTTTCTCACCCTGCACGGACAGATCGCCGCCGATGGCCGCGCGCGCCTGCGGGTCGACCTGGATTCGCTGAGCACCGGCATTGCGCTGCGTGACGAGCGCCTGCGCGCCATGCTGTTCGACACCGCGCGCCTGCCCGAGGCGCGTATCAACGCGCAGGTCAACCTGGCGCAACTCACCGACCTGGCGCCCGGTGCCCAGCTGGAACTGCGCCTGCCGCTGCAACTGGTGCTCAACGAACACAGGCGCGAGCTGAATGCCGAACTGCTGGTCACCCGTCTCGACGATCGGCGCTTCCAGGTGGTGACGCTGGCGCCGCTGGTGCTGCACGCCGAGGACTTCGGCCTGGCCAGCGGCATCGAGGCGCTGCGCAAGATCGCCGAACTGCCTGCCATCAGCCTGTCGGTGCCGGTCGGCGCCGTGCTGATCTTCACGGCGCGCTGAGCGGACCGTGCGCGGCACCATCTTCCCCTGGCGTGCGGGCAATCGTTTCGAGCTGCTGCTCGATGGGGCGGCGTTCTTTCCGCGCATGCTGGCGGCCATCGACAGCGCCGAGCGCCAGGTCGAGCTGGAGCTGTACCTGATCGAGGACGGAGGCTGCAGCGAACGCCTGGTGGACGCGCTGTGCCGGGCCAGCGCCCGTGGCGTTCTGGTGCGCGGGCTGTTCGATGCCTTTGGCGCTGCCGGGCTGGGCAGCGCGCTGCGCCAGCAGCTGCTGGGTGCCGGTGTGCAACTGCGCTGGTACAACCCGGTGCGCTGGCGCCGCGGCGTGCGCAACTTTCACCGCGATCATCGCAAGCTGCTGCTGGTGGATCGGCGTCTGGCCTATGTCGGCGGCACCGGTTCGACCGATGAATTCTGGTTGCCGGACGAGGCGAGCAGTCCCTGGCACGAAGCCATGGTGGAGATCGAGGGACCGCTGGTGGGTGACTGGCAGCAGCTGTTCGAGCACCAGTGGCTGGCGCGCTTTTCCTGGCGCCCGAGTCACCAGCCCATGCCGCTGCGCCTGCCCGATTGTCCGCCCGCGGGGCTGGGCTTGGGCCGTGTGGCCTATGCCGATGCGGCGCAGCACCGCGACATCCTGCTGTCGCTGGTGCGCGCGCTGCGTGGCGCCAGGCAGCGCGTGTGGCTGGCCACGCCGTACTTCCTGCCCACCTGGAAGATCCGCCGCGCCCTGCGCCAGGCCGCCGCACGGGGTGTGGAGGTGCGCCTGCTGCTGGCCGGGCGCAACACCGATCATCCACCGGTGCGCTTCGCCGGGCAGCGCTACTACCCCAGGCTGCTCAAGGCCGGCGTGCGCATCTTCGAGTACCAGCCGCGTTTCCTGCACCTGAAGATGGTGCTGGTGGACGACTGGGTCAGCGTCGGCTCGTGCAATTTCGACCACTGGAACCTGCGCTTCAACCTCGACGCCAACGTCGAAGCGCTCGACCCGGCCTTCACCCGGGCGGTGGCCGCCAGCTTCATCGAGGACTTCGGCCACAGTCGCGAAGTCACCCTGCAGGACTGGCACCAGCGCCCCTGGTGGCGCCGCGCGCAGCAACGCCTGTGGGGCTGGCTGGACCGGCTGGCGGTGAACCTGCTCGATCGCTGGCGCTGAAACCCGCACGCGCCGGAGAAAGTTCCCCATCCACCTGATACCCCGTCATTCAGCACGCTGAGTGTCGCGGCCTGCCGCCCGTGGCAGGGCGTCGTTCATCCTTTCGGGCGACAGGTGAAATCCCTCCTTGGTGCGCTTATCCCGGTGTCGGGCGCTGCGTAGGGTGCAGTTGGCCTGCTGCCTCGTTCCGTGTTGCGAACGCGGCAGACGGGCACGACAGCTGCACCCCAACTCAGGAGACCCGCATGACAAGAACAACAGGGCCCGGACTATTCCAGCCGCATACCTTGGCCTTGGCCATCGCCCTTGGCATCAGCGCTCCGGCGCAGGCCATCAACTTCAACATCGGCGAGATCGAGGGCCAGTTCGACAGCTCGCTGTCGATCGGGGCCAGCTGGTCGATGCGCAGCCCGGACCGCGACCTGATCGGGCCGAACAATGGCGGCCAGGGCCAGGCGCAGACCGGCGACGATGGGCGCTTGAACTTCAAGAAGGGCGAGACCTTCTCGAAGATCTTCAAGGGCATCCACGATCTGGAGCTGAAGTACGGCGACACCGGCGCCTTCGTGCGCGGCAAGTACTGGTACGACTTCGAGCTCAAGGACGAGAGCCGCCTGTTCAAGGATATCGACGACAGCAATCGCAAGGAGGGCGCCAAGTCTTCGGGGGCGGAAATTCTCGATGCCTTCCTCTACCACAACTACGCCATTGGCGATCTGCCGGGCACGGTGCGGGTCGGCAAGCAGGTGGTGAGCTGGGGCGAGAGCACCTTCATCGGCAACAGCATCAACGCCATCAACCCTATCGATGTGGCCGCCTTCCGCCGCCCCGGCGCGGAGATCAAGGAAGGCCTGATTCCGGTGAACATGCTCTACCTGTCGCAGAGCCTCACCGACCGCCTGAGCATGGAGGCCTTCTACCAGCTGGAGTGGGACCAGACCATCCTCGACAACTGCGGCACCTTCTTCTCCACCGCCGACGTGGCCGCCGATGGCTGCGACAACGGCTACCACATCGGCTCGCCGGCCATCGCGCCGTTGCAGCCGATCGCCGCCGCGTTCGGCCAGGGTTTCCGGGTCGACAGCGAAGGGGTGATCCTGCCGCGTGCCGGTGATCGTGATGCGCGTGATAGCGGCCAGTGGGGCCTGGCCCTGCGCTGGCTGGGTGACGAGACCGAGTACGGCGCCTACTTCATCAACTACCACAGCCGCACGCCCATCGTCAGCACGCAGAACGCCGGCCTGGCGACCCTGGCGGCGCTGCCGGGGATCATCGGCACCGCCAACGGCATCGCCCCAGGCAGCGGCGCCGGCCTGGCGCAGAGCGTGATGCTCGGCAATGGCCGCTACTACCTGGAATACCCCGAGGACATCCGTCTCTACGGCCTGAGCTTCTCCACCACGCTGCCCACCGGCACCGCCTGGGCGGGTGAGGTCAGCTACCGGCCGAACCTGCCGCTGCAGATCAACACCACCGACATGACCCTGAGCCTGCTCAATCCCATCGCTCCCGGCACCGCGCCGGTTGCGGCCGGCCCGGGCCAGGACAACGTCGGCTACCGGCGCAAGGAAGTCACCCAGGTGCAGACCACCTTCACCCATTTCTTCGATCAGGTGATGGGCGCCGGGCGCTTCACCCTGGTGGGCGAGATCGGCATGGCCCATGTCGGTGGGCTGGAGAGCCGCGAGGACCTGCGCTATGGCCGCGATTCGCTGTTCGGAGCCTACGGCTTCCGTGGCGACACCCACGGCTTCGTCACCAGCACTTCCTGGGGCTACCGGGTGCGCGGCATCTGGGAATACAGCAACGTGTTCGCCGGGGTGAACCTGCGGCCGAACGTCTCCTGGTCGCATGACGTCGACGGCTATGGCCCCAACGGCCTGTTCAACGAGGGTGCCAAGGCGGTGAGCTTCGGGGTCGATGCCGACTACCGCAATACCTACACCGCCAGCCTGTCGTACACCGACTTCTTCGGCGGCAAGTACAACACCGCGGTCGACCGCGACTTTCTGGCGCTCAGCTTCGGCGTGAGCTTCTAGGTCATCAGGATCAGTTGAGGAATGCAGATGAATACAACCCTTAAGATGCTTGGCGCGCTGTCCCTGAGCCTGCTGGCCGGCAGCGTGCTGGCGGCGGTGAGCGCCGAGGAAGCGGCCAAGCTGGGCACCAGCCTGACCCCGCTGGGGGCGCAGATGGAAGGCAATGCCGCGGGCACCATTCCGGCCTGGACCGGCGGCCTGGCGGCCAACGCCGGGCAGGTCGATGCACGCGGTTTTCTCAGTGACCCCTTCGCGGGCGAGCAGCCGCTGTTCACCATCACCGCACAGAACCTGGCGCAGTACCGCGACCAACTGTCGGCCGGGCAACTGGCGATGTTCCAGCGCTACCCGGAAAGCTATCGCATGGCGGTCTATCCGACCCATCGCAGCACCGCGGTGCCGGACGCCATCTACGCCGCGGCCAAGACCAGCGCGCTGAACACCGGCCTGATGCCCGGCGGCAACGGCCTGACCAACTTCACCGACAGTCGCTACTACGCCTTCCCCATTCCGCAGAACGGTCTGGAGGTGGTGTGGAACCACATCACCCGTTACCGCGGCGGCAACCTCAGGCGCAGCATCGTGCAGGCCTCGCCGCAGACCAACGGCGCCTACACCCTGGTGCATTTCGAGGACGAGGTGGCGTTCCCCGACAACATGCCGGACGTCGATCCGGCCAAGGCGGAGAACGCGCTGCTGTTCTTCAAGCAGCGGGTCACCGCGCCGTCGCGCCTGGCGGGCAACGTGTTGCTGGTGCATGACTCGCTCGATCAGGTCAAGGAGCCGCGCATGGCCTGGCTCTACAATGCCGGCCAGCGTCGCGTACGTCGCGCCCCGCAGGTGGCCTACGACGGCCCGGGCACCGCGGCCGACGGCCTGCGCACCTCGGACAACTTCGACATGTTCAACGGCGCGCCGGATCGTTACGACTGGAAGCTGGTGGGCAAGCGCGAGCTGTTCATTCCCTACAACAACTACCGCGTGGCCTCGCCGCAGGTGAAGTACGCCGACATCCTCAAGGCCGGTCACGTCAATCAGGACCTGCTGCGCTACGAGCTGCATCGCGTCTGGGAAGTGGAGGCGACGCTGAAGTCCGGCGAGCGCAACATCTACGCCAAGCGCCGCTTCTACGTCGACGAGGACTCCTGGCAGATCGCCCTGTCCGAGCACTACGATGGCCGTGGCCAGTTGTGGCGGGTCGGCGAGGCGATGCTGATGCAGCAGTACGCGCAGAAGGTGCCGGTGTATGCCTTCGAGGCGCTGTACGACATCATCGCCGGGCGCTACCTGGCCATCGGCATGGCCAACGAGGAGAAGCGCTCCATCGAGTACGGCACCCAGGCCTCGGCCAAGGACTTCACCCCGGCCGCCTTGCGTAACGCCGGCGTGCGCTGAGTCTCGTGCTTGTCAACGGCGCCGCCTGCGGGCGGCGTCGTGCTGTCTGGCCGCCATGGTCTTGTGAATCTTCAGGCATAAGCCCGACGGGGTGCGGGCGCTCTGCTGGCGGGCTACCATCGAACGGTGGTTTTCAACAATGACAAGCAGAGAGAACCGCTGCCATGCCGACCCTTGCCCTTGCCCGCTCCAATGCGGTTCCGGCACCGTCTGCCGACCTGCCGCGGCTGCCGCCCGCGGTGATTGCGCGATTGCCGCTCGAGCAGCGCCTGCTCGCCAGCGATGCCCGTTTGCGCCTGCTCTGCGCGCCGGCCGGTGCCGGCAAGAGCGTGCTGCTTGGTCAGTGCGCGCGCCAGACGCCTGCCGCCGTGGCGCGGCTGTGGCTGGATCTGGGCGGGCGCAGCCTGACCCCGGCGCAGCTCTGCACGCGTCTGGCGGCGGCCTTGCAGCAGCCTGCGACGGAAGTGAACGAGGCGGCCCTGCTGGAAATGCTGCAGGCGCATTCGGGGCGGCTGTGGATCTTTCTCGACGATTACCCGCGCCAGCCCGATGGCGAACTCGATGCCTGCCTCGACCGCCTGTTCGCTGCGGCGCCGGCGCAGATCACCTGGTGGGTGGCCAGCCGCCGCACGCCGGCCTGGAACCTGCCGCGCCTGCTGCTGCAGGGCGATCTGCTGGAGCTCGAAGGGCAGGACCTGGCGCTGGACGAGGCGGGGCTGGCCGAGCTGCTGACGGCGCTGCAGCTGAACCTGGGTGAGGACCTCGGGCAGCGATTGTTGCAAAGCAGCGAAGGTTGGCTGGCGGCGATTCGCCTGCTGCTGCTCGATGCCGACGAGGATGCGTTGCGCCAGCGCCTGCAGGCCGGCTGCCCGCTGCTGCGCGACTACGTGCAGCGCGAGGTGCTGGCCGATCTGGATAACGAACTGCGCAGCGATCTGCATGCGCTGGCTCTGCTGCCACGGTTCGCCCTGTCGCTCTGTGAGCACCTGCTGGAAGGCCGCGGCGCCGAGCTGCTGAGCGAGCTGCAGCGACGCCAACTGTTCGTGCGCAGTCTCGACAGCAGTGGTACCTGGTTCCGTCTGTGGCGGCCGTTGGCCAACGTGCTGCGCAGCCTGCCCAGTGGACCGATGCCTGCGCCGATACACGTGCGTGCCTGCCAATGGTTCGCCCGCCACGGCGATATTCGTGAGGCGGTCGAGCACGCCCTGCAGGCGGGGCAGGTGGAGGTGGCGGTCAACTACCTGCAGCGCTTCAGCCAGGAGCAGCTGCTACAGGGGCATTCGGTCGCGCAGCTCCTGCAATGGCGCGAAGAGCTGCCGGCCTGGCTGTTCGCCAGCTCGCCGCGGCTGGTCGTATTGCAGGCCTGGGCGCTGATCATCTGTGCACGTTTCGACGAGGCGCGCGCCTGCACCGAGGCGCTGACGCACTTTCTGCCTCAGCCCGATGCCCGCCGCCAGCGCAAGCTGCTCGCTCACTGGCAGGCGCTCAGCGGCGTGCTGGCGCGCCAGTGCGGGCGCCGCGACGCACGCCAGCACTGCCTGGAGGCGCTGCAGGCACTGGACGACAGCGGCTGGTCGCAGCGCATCCTCTGCTATCAGGCCCTGGCCCAGCAGTACCTGGCGGAAAACGCCCTGGGCCAGGCGCAGCAGGCGCTGGATGAAGGGCTGCGGCTGTCGCGCCTGCACGGCAGCCTGATCTACGAGGCGCTGCTCAACACCGACCGCTGCCTGCTGCTGGAGATGCAGGGCGAGGCCGGACGCGCCGCGGAGCTGGCCGAGCAATCGCTGGCGCTGCTGCGTGGGCGGGTCAGCCACAGCCCGGTGGTCGGTCGCCTGCTGCTGCTGCGTGCCAGCCTGCTGGCGCGCCAGGGCCTGGACGAGACGGCGCGGCAGGCCTATCGCCAGGGGTTGCAGGAGGCCGAGTTCTGCGAGGATGCCTACACCATCTCCGGCTACCTGGGGCAGGTGGAGCTGGCCGAGGCGTGCGGCGATCTCGACGAGGCCTACCAGTGGTTGCAGAAGGCCGAGCGGGTGATGCAGTGCTCGCACGTGCCGGAGGTGCGTTATCGCGGTGTGCTGCAGCTGCAGGCCGGGCGCTTGCTGCTGCGCCAGGAACAGTACGGCCGTGCCCGCGAGGTGTTCGCCCAGACCCTGCAGCAGTTGCAGCAACGCCAGCAACTGGCGCCCTCGGGCTTCTATGACCTGCTGCCGCGTCTGCGTCGCTACCTGGCCGTCAGCGACCTGCTGCTCGGTCATCATGCCGCTGCCGAGCATGCCCTGCGCCTGTTGCTGGACGAATGCCAGATGGCCGGACATCGCAGCCTCAGCTGCGAGTGCCGTGTCGCGCTGGCCGAAAGCCTGTTGCTGCAGGGGCATGACGAGCAGGCCGAGACGCTGCTGCAACAGGCCCTTGGCGAAGCACGCCAGTTGCGCCTGCTGCGTCCGCTGCTGGAGCTGCAGCAGCGTCAACCGCAGTGGCTGGAACGGTTGCTGCCGGGGGAGGCCGGGCAGAGCCTGCACCAGCGTCTGTTCCAGCCGCCACCGACGCTGGACGAGCCGGCCAGCGCCGGCACCGCGCTGCTCAGCTCGCGTGAGCTGGCGGTGCTGCAGCTGATCGCTCAGGGCTGTTCCAATCAGGAGATCGCCGATCGCCTGTTCATCTCCCTGCACACGGTCAAGACCCATGCGCGGCGGATCAACGTCAAGCTCGGCGTGCAGCGGCGCACACAGGCGGTGGCCATGGCCAAGGCGTATGGTCTGATGGGGGATTGAACCGGCGATGTTCGGATGGGCCGGTCCCCGCTCTTTCAGGGGCGAGCTCTATGGGCCGCCGCTGTCGGACTGCTGGTGGGCTGAAGCCCACCCTACGGCTAGGTGTTAGCTTCAGTTTGTAGGGTGGGCTTTAGCCCACCGGGTTGGTCCGTGTGGGCCGAAGCAGATCGCTGCCCGGCCCACCCTACCAGGCTTCGTTGCTCGCTCAGCCGAGCAGATAGAACGCGCCGCAGATCACCACGCCCGAGTACAGCAGCATGATCAGGCAGTAGCCCATGATGTCTCGCGCGCCAAGGCCGACGATGCCCAGCAGCGGCAGCGCCCAGAACGGCTGGATCATGTTGGTCCAGGCGTCGCCCCAGGCGATTGCCATGGCGGTGACGGTGGGCGATACGCCCAGAGCCTGGGCAGCCGGCAGCATGATCGGGCCCTGTACGGCCCACTGGCCGCCACCGGAGGGCACGAACACGTTGACCACACCGGCGCTGAGGAAGGCCAGCAGCGGGAAGGTGTCGGCCGACGACCAGGAAATGAAGGACTCGGTGATCTGCCGACCGAGGGAGACGCCGTCGGCGTTGGCGCCCATCATCATGCCCATGATCCCGGCATAGAAGGGGAACAGCAGGACGATACCGCCGATGCCGCGCACGCTCTCGTCCACCGCGCGCATGTAGCGCTCCGGGGTGCCATGCATCAGCAGGCCGCTGAACAGGAAGATGGCGATGACCACGTCCAGGCCGAGCACGAAGCCCTTGCTGGCGAAGTGGTTGAACAGGTAGATGCCGGCCATGGCCACCAGCGCCAGACCCAGGATGCGGCTGTCGTCCAGGCGCTGCGCCGGGGTGTCACGGGCCGGCAGCTCGGCGTGCGATTCCACCAGCTTGGCCGGGTCGGCCACCTTGGCGCCCTGACGCGGATGCATGGCGCGGTTGAGCAGTGGCAGGCCAATCACCAGAAGCGCGACGATGGTCAGGTTCAGCGGGCTGAACAGGGTCTGGGTGATGCTCACCGGTTCGGTCAGTACACCGGCGGTGATGCGTGCCAGATCGGGGCCGCCGGTGGCCATGGACAGCGGCACCGAACCGGCGAGGCCGCCGTGCCAGACCAGAAAGCCCGAGTAGGCCGAGGCCACCAGCAACGGGTAGTCGACGCCTGCGACCTTGCGCGCCAGGGCGCGGGCGAACACTGCGCCGATCACCAGGCCGAAGCCCCAGTTGACCCAGCAGCCCACCAACGCCACCAGGGTGACCATGATGATCGCCTGGCCCGGCGTGCGCGCGATCGCGGCCAGGCGGTCGAGTTGGCGGTTGATGATCGGCGCGCTGGCCAGGGCGTGGCCGGTGACGAAGATCAGCGCCATCTGCATGGCGAAGCCGAGCAGTGTCCAGAAGCCGCCGCTCCAGTGCTGGACCATGGCCGGCAGCGACTGGCCGGTGGCGGTCATGCCGGCGATCAGCACGCCCAGGGTGAGCAGGGTGGAAAAGACGAAGGGCGAGGGCAGGTACTTCTGTACCAGGCCCACGCTCATGCGGGTGAGTGTGTTGAACATGGGGGATGCCTCTTTTTTTATGGTTGTAAGGGCTTTGACCAGGCATTCGAGGGTTGGCTTCGCCTGGCCGTTGCAGCACAAATGACAAAGCCCGGCACGAGGCCGAGCTGTTTGGCGTAGCCCGGATGCAATCCGGGAGTTCCGTGGCAGGTTTCCCCGGATTGCATCCGGGCTACGGTGTTCGGGTTGCTTAATTGCGCTCGATGGCCAGCGCCACACCCTGACCGCCACCGATGCACAGCGTGGCCAGACCTTTCTTGGCGTCGCGGCGGATCATCTCGTGCAGCAGGGTCACCAGCACGCGGCAGCCCGAGGCGCCGATGGGATGGCCCAGGGCAATGGCGCCGCCGTTGACGTTGACCTTGTCGGTATCCCAACCCAGCTCTTGGCCGACCGACAGCGCCTGGGCGGCGAAGGCCTCGTTGGCTTCGATCAGGTCCAGATCGGCCAGGCTCCAGCCGGCCTTGTCCAGGCAGCGGCGGGTGGCCGACACCGGGGCGATACCCATGATCGCCGGGTCGACGCCGGCATTGGCGTAGCCGGCAATCTTCGCCAGCACCGGCAGGCCCAGCGATTGCGCCTTGCTCGCGCTCATCAGCAGCACGGCAGCGGCGCCGTCGTTGAGGCTGGAGGCGTTGCCGGCGGTGACGCTGCCGTCCTTTTTGAACGCCGGCTTGAGCTTGGCCAGGGATTCGGCGGTGGTGCCGGCGCGTGGCTGTTCGTCACGGGCGAAGGCGACGGGGTCGCCCTTGCGCTGTGGAATCAGCACCGGGGTGATTTCTGTGTCGAAACGACCGGACTCGATGGCGGCCACGGCCTTCTGCTGCGAGACGGCAGCGAAGGCGTCCTGGGCTTCACGGCTGATGCCGTATTTCTCCACCAGGTTCTCGGCGGTGATGCCCATGTGGTAGTCGTTGAAGGCATCCCACAGGCCGTCGAGGATCATGCTGTCCTGCAACTGGGCGTGGCCCATGCGCAGGCCGGTGCGGGCTTTCGGCAGCACGTAGGGCGCCAGGCTCATGTTCTCCATGCCGCCGGCGATGATCACCTCGGCATCGCCGCAGCGAATGGCCTGGGTGGCCAGGTGCAGGGCTTTCAAACCCGAGCCGCAGACCTTGTTCAGGGTCATGGCCGGCACGGCATGGGGCAGGCCGGCGCGGATGGCGGCCTGGCGTGCGGGGTTCTGCCCGGAGCCAGCAGTGAGCACCTGGCCGAGGATGACTTCATCGACCTGGGCGGCATCGAGGCCGGTCTGCTCCAGCAGGCGCTTGATGACGATGGCGCCAAGTTCGGGCGCGGGAATCTCCGCCAGGCTGCCCTGGAAGCTGCCGATGGCGGTGCGGGTGGCGGCGACGATGACGACGTCTTGCATGCTTGACTCCTAGGCGAGAGCGAATCGCTCCACGCTGCAGTGCGATACCAGAGCCGTGGGAGGCGCGTTAGCGGCGAGTTTCCAGTCGCGGCTAAAGCCTCTGCCACAAGCCCCATCTGGCCGAACTAAAAACGTCCCGAAGACGCCGTGCGTGGTGGCGCCTTCGAGACGGTAGACAACTTAGAAGCTCATTTCCGGGACGTGTTTGGGGACGATCAGCTTGCCGGCGGTCTTGGCCACGATTTCCTCGACGCTTACACCCGGCGCCCGTTCGCGCAGGATGAAGGCGTTGTTCTCGATCTCCAGGTAGGCCAGGTCGGTCAGCACCTTGCGGATGCAGCCACAGCCGGTCAGCGGCAGGCTGCAATGCTCCAGCAGCTTGGATTCGCCGTCCTTGGAGGCGTGGGTCATGGTGACGATGATGTTGTCGGCACCGGCCACCAGGTCCATGGCGCCGCCCATGCCCTTGATCAGCTTGCCGGGGATCATCCACGAGGCGATGTTGCCGCGCACGTCCACCTCGAAGGCGCCGAGCACGGTGAGGTCGACGTGGCCGCCACGGATCATGGCGAAGGATTGCGACGAGTCGAAGATCGCTGCGCCCTTGATCGCGGTGACGGTCTGCTTGCCGGCGTTGATCATGTCGGCGTCCACTTCTTCCTCGGTGGGGAAGGCGCCCATGCCGAGCAGGCCATTCTCCGACTGCAGCATCACCTGCATGCCTTCGGGTACGTAGTTGGCGACCAGGGTAGGGATGCCGATGCCGAGGTTGACGTAGAAGCCGTCCTGCAGTTCGCGGGCCACGCGCTGGGCCATTTGTTCACGGGTCAGTGCCATGCTCTTGTCCTCAGCTGCGCAGGGTGCGTTTTTCGATGCGTTTCTCGAAGCTGCCGCAGATCAGCCGGTCGACATAGATGCCGGGGGTGTGAATCTGCGTCGGGTCGAGTTCACCGGGCTCGACGATCTCCTCGACCTCGACCACGGTGATGCGCCCGGCGGTGGCCACCACCGGATTGAAGTTCTGCGCGGTGTGGCGGTAGACCACGTTGCCGAAGTGGTCGGCCTTCCAGCCCTTGACGATGGCGAAGTCGCCGGTGATGGCCGGCTCGAGAATGTAGTGGCGGCCGTTGATCTCGCGGGCCTCCTTGCCCTCGGCGACCGGGGTGCCGTAGCCGGTGGCGGTGAAGAAGGCGGGAATACCGGCGCCGCCGGCGCGCAGCTTCTCGGCCAGGGTGCCCTGCGGGGTCAGTTCGACTTCCAGCTCACCGGAGAGCAGTTGCTGCTCGAACAGGGCGTTCTCGCCGACGTAGGAGGCGATCATCTTGCGGATCTGCCGGTCTTCCAGCAGCACGCCGAGGCCGAAGCCATCGACGCCGCAGTTGTTGGACACCACGGTCAGATCGCGCACGCCACGGCGGCGGATCTCCTTGATCAGGTTCTCGGGGATGCCGCACAGGCCGAAACCGCCGGCCAGTACGGTCATGCCGTCCTGCAGGCCGTCCAGGGCTTCTGCATAGCTGCCGACGCGTTTGTCGAGTCCGCTCATTCGAGGCTGCCTCTTGTTGTTATCTGGGGTGAGGCCAAGCTTCTGCGCTACGAGCTTATTTGTTAAGTTTGTTTTTCCTCTCGATTGATCAGAGAAATAAATTAATGACCGTCAAGCAGCTACGCGCCTTTCTCGCCGTGGCGCAAAGCCTGAGCTTCGCCCAGGCCTGCGAGCGCCTGCATCTGTCGCAGCCGGCGCTGAGCCTGGCGATCAAGAACCTCGAGCAATCCCTCGGTGGCCAGCTGCTGGTGCGCACCACCCGCAGCGTGGCGCTGACGCCGGAGGGCGAGACGCTGTTGCCGATCGCCGTGCGTCTGCTCGCCGACTGGGACAACGCCGAGGACCTGCTGCGCCAGCACTTCACCCTGCAGATGGGCAAGGTGGCGGTGGCAGCCATGCCGTCGTTCGCCGGCAACCGACTGCCGGCGGCGCTGCGTGCCTTTCGCGACGCCTACCCACGGGTCAACGTGGCGGTGCACGACGTGATCAACGAACAGGTGATGGAAATGGTCCGCGACGGCCGCGTCGAGCTGGGCATCGCCTTCGAGCCGGCAACCCTCGATGGTCTGCAGTTCACCCCGCTGTACGAGGATCGTTTCGTCGCCGTGGTGCCGGCCGACAGCGAGCTGGCCGAGCGCGAGGCCCTGAGCTGGGTGGATCTGCTCGACCGGCCCTTCATCACCCTGCAGCGGCCCTCGGCGGTGCGCCTGCTGCTGGAAGACAGCGTGATCGCCAGCCACGGCAGGCTGCCGGTGGCGTTCGAGAGTCATCAGCTGGTGACGGTCGGGCGCATGGTCGCCGAAGGCCTCGGCGTCAGCGCGGTGCCGCAGCTGTGTCGGCAGCAGATGGAGGAGTTGGGCGCGCGCTGCCTGCCGCTGGGCGAGCCGCAGGTCACGCGGCGTGTCGGCCTGCTGCACCAGGCCGGGCATCAGCTGTCCAGCGCGGCGCAGGCGTTGAGCGACACGCTGTTACGTCAGGCAGAGCGTTATCAGGCGTAGGGCGGGTGAAACCCACCGCTGGCGTGGAGGCGGGCAGCACCCGCTCTAGGAGGAACTTCAAGCGGCTGCATCTGGCCTGTGTAGGGTGCGCCGTGCGCACCGCTGGCAAGGTGGATGCGTGGTGCGCACGGCCTAGGCGGCCCCGCGACACCCTACGAGTATCGATCCGAGGCGGCACACTAGAGCCGCTGCCAGTCCTCGGCGGTATCGACGTCCAGCAGCAGGCCGGGGTCGTCCAGTTCGAGGATCTGCACGGCGTCGGGGTTGCGCTGGATCACCGGCCTGGCGCCCGTGTCGCCGCTCAGCTCGGCGAGCTGCGCCCAGAAGCGGCGGCCGAACAGTACCGGGTGACCGCGTTTGCCCTGATGGCTGGGCAGCACGATGCGGTCCGGGGCGGCGCAGGCCATCAGCGCCTCGAGGCTGTGGCGACGAATCGACGGCATATCGGCAAGAAAGATCGCCACGGCGTCAGCGCGCGATTCGGCCAGCAGGCGCTCGGCCCCTGCGGCCAGGCTATGGCCCATGCCCTCGGCGGTGGCCGGGTTCTGCACGATATGCACGCCCTGTGGCAGCTCAAGCTCTGTCAGCGCTTCGTCCGGACGCAGCACCAGCCAGACGTCTTCGAGCATCGAACAGGGCAGGGCCAGGCTGGCGGCCAGCAGCGAGCGGCCGTCGGCGAGCACGAGCCGGCGCTTGTCGGCACCGAAGCGGCGGCTGTAACCCGCGGCGAGCATCAGCGCGGCGATGGGGGGGGACGGCTGGTTCGGTTGCATGTCACGCCTGTGAAGGATGTGAATGCCGCCGATTGTAAGGACTAATTCGGTTTGCGGTGAGGCGATCTGCGAACCGCTAGGACGACGCACGGCGACGCCGTCCTGGCGGTTCGGACTTCACTGCGCCTGCTGGCCTTTGGCGTCGAGCATCTGCACCAGCTTCTTCCCCAGCGCATGGTCGGAGAAGGGGTTCTGCCCGGTGATCAGCTCGCGATCCACGACCACGTTGGGCGCCCAGGCCTCGGCGTAGCTCAGCTCGCCGCCCGCGCTTTCCATCGCGGTGGCCGGGTAGAACAGGATGCGTTCACCTTGCAGCGACTGTTCGAAAACCTGCTCCTCCGGGGTGGAGAAGATGGTCATGCGGTAGCCCTGATAGATCCAGTCGGCCGCTGCCGGTGTTTCGCCATTGGCCAAGGCCGCCTGGTAGGCCGCCGGGTCGCGCTGCGCCGAGAGCAGGGCGATCGGGCCGTGGCAGATGGCGGCAGTGGGCTTGCCGGCCTGGTGGAAGTGACGCAGCAGGGCGCCGACCTCGGGGTTGTTGGCCAGGTCGATCAGCGGCGCATGACCGCCGGGAATCAGCAGGCCGGCGTAGCGCTGCAGATCGCCCTCGAGCACTTCCTTGAGCGACAGCGTGTCGTCGATGCCCGGCAGGTTTTCCACCAGGCTGCGGATGCGCTGCATCTCCTGCTCGTCGCCGCCGAAGTACTGCGGGGTTACCGAGTTCTCATCGACACGCGGGGCATTGCCCTTGGGTGTGACCAGCACCAGTTCGTAGCCCGCCTTGAGCAGATGGTCGGCGGGGACGCCGAACTCGTTGAGGTAGAACCCGGTGGTGTACTGCTTGCCATCCTTGAGTGGCAGTTGCGTTTCGCTCGACAACAGCACCAGTACTTCGCCCTTGCCGGCAGCCAGGGCGCTGCCTGCCAGCAGGGAGCCGGCAACGGCGACGGCGAGGGTGGTCTTCTTGCTCATGATCGTTCTCCTGATTGGGAAAAGGGGGCCAGGTCCAGGGCGTGAACCACGCGCACCTGGGTGGGGGCGCTCAGCCAGTCGGCTGTGGCGGCGCGATAGTGCTGGTAGTGGGCGCTCTGGCGATGGGCATCGACGGCGGCCTGGTCGACGTAGAGTTCGAACAGGTCGAAGGCCTGGCCGTCGTCGCGCAGGAACAGGTCGTAACGCAGGTTGCCGGCCTCGGCCCTCGAGTGCTGCACCATCAGGCGCAGCGCCTGCTCCACCGCTGCACGGTGCTGGGGTTGGGGCGTGATGGTGGCGAAGATGCCGATCGTCATGCTGATCTCCATGGGGCAACGGGTTTTCAGGCACCATCCTAGGCAAGGCGATATGATTCGAAAATTCGAAAGCGCTTATTTCAGGAATTCAAAAAATGAATATCGCCAAGAAGGACCTGAATCTGCTGCTGGTCTTCCATGTGCTCTATCAGGAGCGCAACGCCTCGCTGGCGGCCGAACGCATGGCGCTGAGTCAGCCAGCCCTGAGCCACAAGCTGAACAAGCTGCGGCATCAGTTCGGTGACCCGCTGTTCGTGCGCGCGCCGCGAGGGTTGACACCGACGCCGCGGGCCCATGAGCTGGCGCCGCAGGTTCAGCGCCTGGTGGGGGAGCTGGAGGGGTTCTACGAGCGCTGCGATGGGCAGGACTTTCTCGGGCGCGTCGAGCGCTTGCATCTGTACAGCACCGACTACATCGAGCAGACCCTGCTGCCCAGGCTGCTGCCGATTCTGCGCCAGCAGGCACCGAACCTGGTGCTGGTCACCCACAACACCCGTGGCCAGCTACCGCGTGACGAGCTGGAGAAGGGCACCTGCGACCTGGCCATCGCCGGCTTCTACAAGGACCTGCCGGGCACTTTCCATCAGCAGCGTCTGCTCAGCGAGGACTTCGTCGTGCTCGCCGCGCATGACAACCCACGCCTCGCGCGCGGCCTGGATCTGCAGAGTTTCGTCGCCTGCGAGCATCTGATCACCACGCTGACGGGGGATCTCGAGGGACTGGTGGACAGGGCGTTGCAGCAACTGGGGCTGCAGCGGCGGATCGCTGCCGGGCTGTCCAGCTTCGTTGCCCCGCCGCGCCTGCTGCGCGGCAGCGACCTGTTGCTCACCTGCCTGCGCTCGCTGGCGCAGGAGGCGGTCGCCCGGGACCCTGAGCTGCGCATGCATCCGCTACCGCTGGAGTTGCCGCGTGTCGAGGTGATGCAGATCTGGCACGAACGCACCCACGCCGACCCGTTGCGCAGCTGGTTCCGCCGCCAGGTGCAGGCAGTCGCGCAGGCGGCGGACTAGAACGAAGGCCCGCGATTCGGTTGGGGCGATTGCTCAGCCGGCCAAGCCCGCCGCCCTGGCGCGGGCGGCGTGCAGTTTCTTGTAGCTGTCGATCAGGCGCAGGTGCTTGTCCAGGCCTTCGAGCTTCATGCTGGTCGGCGTCAGGCCATGGAAGCGAACGCTGCCCTCCACCGAACCGATCACCGCGTCCATGCGCTCGTTGCCGAACATGCGCCGCAGGTTGTGCTCGTAGTCGGCCAGCTCCAGCTCGTCGTCCAGCTGGATCTCCAGCACGGCGTTGACCGCCTGGTAGAACAGGCCGCGCTCGACGGTGTTGTCGTTGTACTGCAGGAAGGCCTCGACCAACTCCTTGGCGTCGTCGTATTTCTTCAGCGCCAGGTTGATCAAGAGCTTCAGCTCGAGAATGGTCAGCTGGCCCCACACCGTGTTGTCGTCAAACTCGATACCGATCAGCGTGGTGATGTCGGTGTAGTCGTCGACCTCGGTGTTGTTGAGGTTGCGCAGCAGCGACTTCAGCTCGCGGTCGCTCAGGCTGTGCAGGTTGAGGATGTCCTTGCGAAACAGCAGCGCCTTGTTGGTGTTGTCCCAGATCAGGTCCTCGACCGGGTAGATCTCCGAGTAGCCCGGCACCAGGATGCGGCAGGCGTTGGCGCCGAGGTCGTCATAGGTGGCCACGTAGACTTCCTTGCCCATGTTCTCGAGGATGCCGAACAGGGTCGCGGCTTCCTGCTCGTTGGAGTCTGCCCCTTCGCCGGAGAAGTCCCACTCGACGAATTCGAAGTCGGCCTTGGCACTGAAGAAGCGCCAGGACACCACGCCGCTGGAGTCGATGAAGTGCTCGACGAAGTTGTTCGGCTCGGTCAGCGCCAGGCTGTCGAAGGTGGGCTGCGGCAGGTCGTTGAGGCCCTCGAAACTGCGGCCCTGGAGCAGTTCGGTAAGGCTGCGCTCCAGCGCCACCTCGAAGCTCGGGTGGGCGCCGAAGGAGGCGAACACGCCACCGGTGCGCGGGTTCATCAGGGTCACGCACATCACCGGGAATTCGCCCCCGAGCGAGGCATCCTTGACCAGCACCGGGAAGCCCTGTTCCTCCAGGCCCTGGATGCCGGCGACGATGCCCGGGTACTTGGCCAGTACGTCCTGCGGCACGTCCGGCAGACACAGCTCGTTCTCCAGAATCTCGCGCTTGACCGCCCGTTCGAAGATCTCCGACAGGCACTGCACCTGCGCTTCGGCCAGGGTGTTGCCGGCGCTCATGCCGTTGGACAGGTACAGGTTCTCGATCAGGTTGCTGGGGAAGTACACCGTCTGGCCATCGCTCTGGCGCACGAACGGCAGCGAGCAGATGCCGCGCGCGGTGTTGCCCGAGTTGGTGTCGAACAGGTGCGAGGCGCGCAGCTCGCCGTCCGGATCGAAGATGGCCCGGCAGTGCTCGTCGAGGATCTCCTCGGGCAGCGCATCCTTCGGCCCCGGCTTGAACCAGCGCTCGTTGGGGTAGTGGACGAACTCGGCGCCCGCGATGTCCTCGCCCCAGAACTGGTCGTTGTAGAAGAAGTTGCAGTTCAGCCGCTCGATGAACTCGCCGAGGGCCGAGGCCAGTGCGGCCTCCTTGGTCGCGCCCTTGCCGTTGGTGAAGCACAGGTTCGACTGCGCGTCGCGGATATGCAGCGACCAGACGTTGGGCACGATGTTGCGCCAGGAGGCGATCTCGATCTTCATCCCCAGCTCGGCGAGGATGCCCGACATGTTGGCGATGGTCTGCTCCAGCGGCAGGTCCTTGCCCGGGATGTAGGTGGTGGTGTCACTCACCGGCATCAGCAGCGCCTGGGCATCGGCGTCGAGGTTGTCGACTTCCTCGATGATGAACTCGGGGCCCTGCTGCACCACCTTCTTCACGGTGCAGCGGTCGATGGAGCGCAGGATGCCCTGACGGTCCTTCTCGGAAATGTCCGCCGGCAGCTCGACCTGGATTTTGAAGATCTGCGCGTAGCGATTTTCCGGGTCGACGATGTTGTTCTGCGACAGGCGGATGTTCTCGGTGGGAATGTCGCGTGTCTGGCAGTACAGCTTGACGAAGTAGGCCGCGCACAGCGCCGAGGAGGCCAGGAAATAGTCGAACGGACCCGGGGCCGAACCGTCGCCCTTGTAGCGGATCGGCTGGTCGGCCACCACCGTGAAGTCATCGAACTTGGCTTCGAGTCGGAGGTTGTCGAGAAAGTTGACCTTGATTTCCATGAGGCTTACCGGCATTGCGAGCAAAAAACGAGGGGCGCCATTATCCGGCTTTTGCCGGGGAAGTCTTGTGCTTTTGCGGTGGCGCCGATGGTCGGGCCTGGCGCTGCCGGGCCGATCGTCCCTGCGCGGTTTCGGCCAGCGCCGAACTTTGCTCTACTGCCAGGCCCGTGGTTGTTCGGGCTGCTGGCGGGTGGTCGGCGTTTGTTGTTTTTTATAACAACAAATATTGATAATGGTTGTGGGTTGGCTGATCATGTCACGGCTATTTTTTAGAAAAACAAGATATTTCTGGAGTTGAACCCATGCATCCTCGTGCGCTCGAGCTCGCCGGAAGACGGCTGCAACGCCGTCGCCCCTTCTGCCAATGCCTCAGCCTCGCTCTGGAGATATCGTCGTGAAACCGTCTCTGGTAGGGGATATCGGCGGCACCAATGCACGCTTCGCGCTGTGGCGCGACGAACGTCTGGAGGCGGTGCGGGTGCTGGTCACCGCCGACTTCGCCGATCCGCAACTGGCCATCGCCCATTATCTGGCCGAACAGGGCCTGGCCCCGGGCGACATCGCCGCACTCTGCCTGGCGGTGGCCGGGCCGGTGAAGGGCGAGCATTTCCGCTTCACCAATAACCACTGGCAGTTCGTCCGCAGCGAGCTGGCCGCTTTCCTGCATCTGCAGCCTGCCGACCTGCTGGTGATCAACGATTTCACCGCCATGGCCCTGGGCATGACCCGCCTGCGCCCGCAGGAGCGGCTCGAGATCTGCCCGGGCGTGGTGGAGGAGGACTGTCCGGCGGTGGTCATCGGGCCGGGCACCGGTCTGGGCGTGGGTACCCTGCTGCCCCTCGGTGGCGGGCACTGGCGCGCGCTGCCGGGCGAGGGCGGGCATGTCGACCTGCCCATCGCCACCCCGCGCGAGGCGCAGCTGTGGCAGGCACTGCATGCCCAGCTCGGCCATGTGCGCGCCGAAGACGTACTCAGTGGCAGCGGCCTGCTGCGCCTGTATCGTGCGCTCTGCACTGTGGATGGACACTCAGCGCTGCTAAGCTCCCCGGCGCAGGTTACCGCCGCCGCGCTGGCGGGCGATGCGCTGGCCAGCAGCGTGCTCGAACAGTTCTGCGTCTGGCTCGGCCGCGCGGCCGGCAACTGCGTGCTGACGCTGGGCGCGCGAGGTGGGGTGTACATCGTCGGCGGCGTGGTGCCGCGCTTCGCCGATTTCTTCCGCAGCAGCGGCTTCGCCCGTGGCTTTGCCGAGAAGGGCAGCATGAGCCGTTATCTGGACGGCGTGCCGGTATGGTTGGTGACTGCCGAGTATCCCGGCCTGGAGGGCGCGGGGGTAGCCTTGCAAGAGAGAACCTAGGAGGCTCGCTGCCGGTCAGGAGCGTGCCATGCACGTCAGACGAGAAGGAAGGCATCTTGAGTCAGGCCGGAAAATCCATTCTGCTGGTGGACGACGACCAGGAAATTCGCGAACTGCTCGACACCTACCTGAGCCGCGCGGGCTTCGCCGTGCGCGCCGTGGCGGACGGTGAAGGTCTGCGCGCCGCGCTGGTGGAGGAGCCGGCGGATCTGGTGATTCTCGACGTGATGCTGCCGGACGAGGACGGTTTCAGCCTGTGCCGCTGGATACGCGAGCATCAGCGCTTCGCCGCGGTACCGGTGATCATGCTCACCGCCAGCTCCGATGAGGCCGACCGGGTGATCGGCCTGGAGCTGGGCGCCGACGATTATCTCGGCAAGCCGTTCAGCCCGCGCGAGCTGCTGGCGCGGATCAAGGCGCTGCTGCGCCGCGCCAGCTTCGCCAAGGAGCCGGCCGCCAGCGAGGTGCTGGCGTTCGGCGAGTGGCGCCTGGACATGATCAGCCACCGCCTCTTTCACCAGGACGGCGAGGAAGTGATTCTCTCCGGCGCCGACTTTGCCCTGCTCAAGCTGTTTCTCGACCGCCCCCAGCAGATTCTCGATCGCGACACCATCGCCAGCGTCACCCGTGGTCGCGAGGTGATGCCGCTGGAGCGCATCGTCGACATGGCGGTCAGCCGGCTGCGTCAGCGTCTGCGTGACACCGACAAACCGCCGCGGCTGATCCGCACCGTGCGCGGCGCCGGTTACCTGCTGGCGGCCCACGTCACGCCTGGCAGCCATGGCTAAGCGCCGCTCGCTGGTGCCGCGCTCGCTGCTCGGGCGCATGCTGCTGCTGACCCTGCTGGCGGTGCTGCTGGCGCAGGTGCTGTCCAGCCTGATCTGGCTGTCGCAGCTGCGCGCCAGCCAGATGGAGGGGCTGGTCAGTACCGCTCGCAGCCTGGCGCAGTCGATGGTGGCCAGCGTCAGTTACTTTCGCTCGCTGCCGGTGGGCTACCGCCCGCTGGTGCTCGACCAGCTGCGCAGCATGGGCGGCACGCGCTTCTTCGTTTCGCTCAACGACAAGCCGCTTCAGATGCCGGTGCTCGCCGAGACGCCGCGCAAGCGCGCGGTCATCAGCGAGGTCGACGCCGTGCTGCGCGAGCGCCTTGGCAGCCAGCTGGAGCTGTCGGTGCACTTCGTCAGCCCGGACCATCTGCGGGTGTTCAACAGCGGCCTGCTGCTCAACGAGCTGCCGCGTTCCTGGGCCTATTACGCGCTGAGCCTGGAGCCGCTCAACCCGCCGATCCTGGTCACCCAGATCCGCATCGGCGAAGGCGAGTGGCTGTATCTGGCCTCGCTGCTGCCCGAGCCCTATGTCAACCTCGAGGACCAGGGCCTGCCGCACCAGCAGCTGTGGTTCATCCTGCTGACCAGCGGGTTTCTGCTGCTGTTCGTCGGCCTGCTGGTGCACTGGCAGAGCCAGCCGCTCAAACGCCTGGCGCTGGCGGCGCGGGAAATGTCGCTGGGCGCCGATGTCGAGCCGCTGGCCGAGGTGGGCGGCAGCGAGGTGGTGGAGGTGCGCCGCGCGTTCAACAGCATGCGCGAGCGCATCAGCCGCTATCTCAGCGAACGCAGTCAGCTGTTCAGCGCGATTTCCCACGATCTGCGCACGCCCATCACCCGCCTGCGTCTGCGCGTCGAACTGCTCGACGACGAAGCGCTGCAGGCCAAGTTCAGCCGCGACCTCGACGAGCTGGAGGTGCTGGTCAAGGGCGCCCTGCAGTGCGTCAAGGACACCGACATCCACGAGAACATCGAGCCGGTCGACCTCAATCACCTGCTGCACGGGCTGATCGAACCCTACCTCGGCACGGGCCGGGTCACCGTCGATGGCGCCGCCCGCTACCCTTATCCCGGCAAGCCGCTGGCCCTGCGCCGTTGCATCGGCAACCTGCTGGACAACGCGCTGAAGTATGGCGAGCGCGCGCACCTGCACATCGAGGACGACGCCGAGGCGTTCGTCCTGCATGTCGATGACGAGGGGCCGGGTGTGCCCGAGCAGAAGCTCGAGCAGGTGTTCGAGCCGCATTTTCGCCTGGCCAGCCAGCAGCAGGGCTACGGCATGGGCCTGGGCATCGCGCGCAACCTGGCGCACAGCCACGGCGGCGAGCTGAGCCTGCGCAATCTGCGTGAAGGCGGGTTGCGCGTCACCCTCTGGCTGCCGCGCCATACCAGTTGAACCCTCTGCCGTCGCGAGCGGTCGCAGTGCCCTGGGGCCTGCGCCGCTGTGCCCCGGATAACCTGCCAGCTCCGCTTTGTAACGGTCTGGTGACTTTCCCGTACCCTTTGTTACCCCCACCGTCCGTGGGGCTGGGTAGACTCGTTCGCCAGGCAAGCACCACGACTTGCTCGCGAATAACAACAACAAGGTGTCTCATCCCATGAAAGCGATCTCTCGCCTGTCCACCGCCATCTCCCTCGCTGTCCTGTTGCCCCTGTCCGCCACCGCCGGTGAAGTCGAAGTACTGCACTGGTGGACGTCCGGTGGTGAAAAACGCGCCGCCGATACCCTGCAGAAGCTGGTCGAAGCCCAGGGCCACAAATGGAAGGACTTCGCCGTTGCCGGTGGCGGTGGCGAAGCGGCCATGACCGTGCTGAAGACCCGCGCCGTGTCCGGCAACCCGCCCGCCGCCGCGCAGATCAAGGGCCCGGACATCCAGGAGTGGGGCGAGCTGGGCCTGCTCGCCGATCTCAATGGCGTCGCCGCCGAGCAGAAATGGGATGCCCTGCTGCCACCGCAGGTGGTCGAGGTGATGAAGTACCAGGGCGACTACGTGGCGGTACCGGTCAACGTGCACCGGGTCAACTGGCTGTGGATCAACCCACAAGTGTTCGAGAAGGCGGGTGCCACGCCGCCGACCACCCTCGACGAATTCTTCGCCGCCGCCGACAAGCTCAAGGCGGCCGGCTTCATCGCCATCGCCCACGGCGGCCAGCCCTGGCAGGACGGCACCGTGTTCGAGGACCTGGCCTTCAGCATTCTCGGCGCCGAGGGCTTTCGCAAGGCCTTCGTCGAGCAGGACCGCGCCACCCTGACCGGCGACAAGATGGTCGAGGTGTTCGCCGCCCTGCAGAAGCTGCGCGGCTACATCGACGCCGACGCCGCCGGGCGCGACTGGAATAGCGCCACCGGCATGGTGATCGACGGCAAGGCCGGCATGCAGATCATGGGCGACTGGGCCAAGAGCGAGTGGACCGCCGCCGGCAAGGTCGCCGGCAAGGACTACGAATGCCTGGCCTTCCCCGGCACCCAAGGCAGCTTCGCCTTCAACATCGACTCGCTGGCCATGTTCAAGCTGAGCAACGCCGAGAACCGCAAGGCCCAGGAAGACCTGGCGCGCACGGTGATGGGCAACGAGTTCCAGGAGTTCTTCAACCAGAACAAGGGTTCGATCCCGGTGCGCATGGACCAGGACATGAGCAGCTTCGACGCCTGCGCGCAGAAGTCCATGGCCGACTTCAAGGACGCCGCCGCCGGTGGCGGTCTGCAGCCGAGCCTGGCCCATGGCATGGCCGCTTCCAGCTACGTGCAGGGCGCGGTGTTCGACGTGGTGACCAACTTCTTCAACGACCCCAAGGCCGACCCCAAGCGCGCCGCCCAGCAGTTGGCGGCGGCGATTCAGGCGGTGCAGTGAGCGTTCGGGCCGTCTAGGCGGCCCTTGCCGTAGGCGGGTGTAACCCGCCGGTTTCAAGCCTTCGATCCCTGGCGCATGCCCTCAGGCCGGCGCCATGGGATCGGCCGCGCCGCGTTTCCCTCTCTCAGGGGCAACGGGCCGACCGCGCAACCTGCAACAACGGAGTGATCCATGAGTTCAAACGCAGTCTTCGCCAAAGCCTCACCGCTGGATGCCCTGCAGCGCTGGCTGCCCAAGCTGGTGCTGGCGCCGAGCATGGTCATCGTGCTGGTGGGCTTCTACGGCTACATCGGCTGGACCTTCCTGCTCTCGTTCACCAACTCGCGCTTCATGCCCAGCTACAACTTCGTTGGGCTGCAGCAGTACGCGCGGCTGTGGGACAACGACCGCTGGTGGGTGGCGAGCCAGAACCTGCTGGTGTTCGGCGGTCTGTTCATCGCCATCAGCCTGGCCATCGGCGTGCTGCTGGCGGTGCTGCTGGATCAGCGCATCCGCCGCGAAGGTTTCATTCGCACCATCTTTCTCTACCCCATGGCGCTGTCGATGATCGTCACCGGCACCGCCTGGAAGTGGCTGCTCAACCCCGGCCTGGGCCTGGACAAGCTGCTGCGCGACTGGGGCTGGGAAGGCTTTCGCTTCGACTGGCTGGTGGACCCGGATCGCGTCGTCTACTGCCTGGTGATGGCTGCCGTGTGGCAGTCCTCGGGCTTCGTCATGGCGCTGTTTCTCGCCGGGCTGCGCAGCGTCGATCAATCGATCATCCGCGCCGCCCAGGTCGATGGCGCCAGCCTGCCGAGCATCTACCTGCGCATCGTGCTGCCGAGCCTGGGCCCGGTGTTCTTCAGCGCGCTGATGATCCTTGCGCATATCGCCATCAAGAGTTTCGACCTGGTCGCCTCGATGACCGCCGGCGGCCCCGGCTACGCCTCCGACCTGCCGGCGATGTTCATGTACGCCCACACCTTCACCCGCGGCCAGATGGGCCTCGGCGCCGCCAGCGCGATGCTGATGCTCGGCGCAGTGCTGGCGATCCTGGTGCCGTATCTGTATTCCGAACTGCGAGGCAAACGCCATGACTGATTCCGTGCTCGATGTGCGCCTGGCGCCGCGCCCCGTACCCCGGGTGAGGGCCTTCAGCCTCAGCCGCCTGGCCATTCACGCCACCCTGATCCTGGCCTGCGCGGTGTACCTGGTACCGTTGCTGGTGATGCTGCTGACCAGCTTCAAGACCCCCGACGACATCCGCAGCGGCAACCTGCTGTCGATCCCGGACGTGTTCACCGTGATCGGCTGGGTCAAGGCCTGGGACGGCGTCGGCGGCTACTTCTGGAACTCGGTGAAGATCACCATCCCGGCAGTACTGATCTCCACGCTGCTCGGCGCGCTGAACGGCTACGTGCTGGCCATGTGGCGCTTTCGCGGCTCGCAGCTGTTCTTCGGCCTGCTGCTGTTCGGCTGCTTCCTGCCGTTCCAGGTGATCCTGCTGCCGGCGTCCTTCACCCTCGGCCAGCTCGGCCTGGCCAACACCACCGAAGGCCTGGTGCTGGTGCATGTGGTCTATGGCCTGGCCTTCACCACGCTGTTCTTCCGCAACTTCTACGTGAGCATTCCCGAGGCGCTGGTGCGCGCCGCGCGCCTCGACGGCGCGGGGTTCTTCACCATCTTCGGACGCATCCTGCTGCCGATGTCGGTGCCGATCATCATGGTCTGCCTGATCTGGCAGTTCACCCAGATCTGGAACGACTTCCTGTTCGGCGTGGTGTTCGCCAGCGGCGACACCCAGCCAATCACCGTGGCGCTGAACAACCTGGTCAACACCAGCACCGGGGCCAAGGAATACAACGTCGATATGGCCGCGGCGATGATCGCCGGGCTGCCCACCCTGCTGGTCTACATCCTGGCCGGTAAGTACTTCCTGCGCGGCCTGACGGCCGGCGCCGTCAAAGGTTGAGGTAATAACCATGGCTACCCTCGAACTGCGCAACGTCAACAAATCCTACGGCAGCGGCCTGGCGGACACCCTGAAGAACATCGAACTGGCCATCGACTCCGGCGAGTTCCTGATCCTGGTCGGTCCCTCCGGCTGCGGCAAATCCACCTTGATGAACTGCATCGCCGGCCTGGAAGACATCAGCGGCGGGGCGATCCTGGTCGACGGCGCCGACATCAGCGGCATGAGCCCCAAGGATCGCGACATCGCCATGGTGTTCCAGTCCTATGCGCTGTACCCGACCATGACGGTGAAGGACAACATCGCCTTCGGTTTGAAGATGCGCAAGCTGCCGCCAGCCGAGATCGAGGCCGAGGTGGCGCGGGTGGCCAAGCTGCTGCAGATCGAGCATCTGCTGACGCGCAAGCCCGGCCAGCTCTCCGGCGGCCAGCAGCAGCGCGTGGCCATGGGCCGGGCGCTGGCGCGGCGGCCGAAGATCTACCTGTTCGACGAACCGCTGTCGAACCTCGACGCCAAGCTGCGCGTGGAGATGCGCACCGAAATCAAGCTGATGCACCAGCGTCTGAAGACCACCACGGTGTACGTCACCCACGACCAGATCGAGGCCATGACCCTGGGTGACAAGGTGGCGGTGATGAAGGACGGCATCATCCAGCAGTTCGGTACCCCGCAGGAAATCTACAACGACCCGGCCAATCAGTTCGTCGCCAGCTTCATCGGATCGCCGCCGATGAACTTCATCCCGTTGCGCACTCAGCTGCGCGATGGCCAGTGCTTCGGCCTGCTCGACTCCGGGCAGGCGCGCTGCGAGCTGCACCTGGGCGAGGCGGCCGAACTGGAAGGACGCGAGCTGATCCTCGGCGTGCGTCCCGAGCAGATCCAGCTGGCCGGCGCCGGTTCGACGCTGCCGAGCCTGCGCGCCGAGGTCGAGGTGGTCGAGCCGACTGGCCCGGACACCCTGGTGTTCGTCAGCCTCAACCAGACCAAGGTGTGCTGCCGCCTGGCGCCGGACGCCGCGCCGCAGGCCGGCGCCAGCCTGGACCTGCAGTTCGATCCGGCGCGTGTGCTGCTGTTCGACGCGGCCAGCGGTGAGCGTCTGCGCCCGGGAAAGCGTCAAGCCACTGACAACAAGGTGGCGCAGTTGAAAAGAGGTTGAGCCACACCGCGGTATTGACGCGCCTTATCCCGTAGGGTGCGCACCCTGGCAATGGAAGAAACCGGCGCTGCGGCGGTTATCCGCAGCATTCGCTCAATAAAAACAATCAGGAGCAACGATGAAGACCACACAGCAAAACCTCCCTTGCGCGCTTGGCGCCCCCTGCCTACTTGCATTGGTCCTGGCCGCACCCCAGGTGCAGGCTCTGGAATTCACCGGCTATATGCGCAGTGGCGCCGGCGGTTCGGAGAGCGGCGGCACCCAGTCCTGCTTCCAGCTGCCCGGCGCGCAGTCCAAGTACCGCCTCGGCAACGAATGCGAGCAGTACATCGAACTGGACCTGCGCCAGGATCTGCTGACCCTCGACGACGGCTCGGTGCTGAGCGTCGAGGGCATGGCCCAGCTCTACAACCAGTACGGCCACACACCGAAGTTCACCGGCGACTATGGTTTCGCGCGGATGAACCAGATGTATGCCGAGTGGAGCAAGGTGCCCGCGCTCAATGGCGGTTCGCTGTGGGCCGGCCGCCGCTTCTACAAGCGTAACGACATCCATATCACCGACTTCTACTACTGGAACCAGAGCGCCACCGGCGCCGGTATCGAGGATTTCGAGTACGGCGGCCTGAAGTACAGCTACGCCTTCTCGCGCAAGGACAGCTACTTCCAGGAGCCCTACATCAACCGCCACGACTTCAACGTCGCCGGCTTCAAGGTCAACCCGGGCGGCGAGCTGGAGTTCGGCGTCAGCTACATCGACAAGCCCGACAGCACCGGCGCCAACAGCGGCTGGGCGATCACCGCGCAACACAAGCAGAGCGATTTCTTCGGCGGCGTCAACACCTTCGCCCTGCAGTACGGCCGCGGCCCCGGCACCGGTCTGGGCTATACCGGCGACGTCACCCTCGATCGCGACAACAAGAGCTGGCGCCTGGTGGAGTACTTCGACTGGCAGGCCACGCCGCGCCTCGGCGGCCAGGTGCAGTTCGTCTACCAGAAGGACACCCGGCCCGACGGCGACGATCAGGACTGGCTGTCGGTGGGCGGGCGTACCAGCTACGCCTTCACCGAGCAGTTCAAGCTGGTCGGCGAGCTGGGCCACGATCAGGTCGATGCCACCGACGGCACGCGCAAGCTGACCAAGTTCACCATCGCCCCCACCTGGTCGCCGGCCGGCCCCGGCTTCTGGGCGCGTCCGGAGTTTCGCCTGTACTACACCTACGCCAGCTGGAACCGCGCGGCGCAGCAGGCGGCCAGCCAGTTGGCGGCCGGCTCGGCGCTGTCCGACAGCGGCGCCTTCGACAATGCCCGTCACGGCTACAACTTCGGCGTGCAGGTGGAGCACTGGTGGTAAGCGCCTCGCGCCCGCTCGGCGC
>NZ_JAODYT010000032.1:0-50080 GCF_029834875.1 Pseudomonas sp. GD04158
AGGTGGCGGCCAATATCGGCGCCAGTGGCGAAACCGCCGATGCGGTGGAACTGGGCGCCGATGCGGTGGGCCTGCTGCGCACCGAGCTGGTGTTCATGGAGCACGCCCAGGCGCCCGACCAGGCCGCTCAGGAGCGCGAGTATCGGCGCGTGCTCGACGCCCTGGACGGCCGGCCGCTGGTGGTGCGCACCCTCGACGTCGGTGGCGACAAGCCCTTGCCCTACTGGCCGATGCCGGCCGAGGAGAACCCCTTCCTCGGCGTGCGCGGCATCCGCCTCAGCCTGCAGCGCCCGGAAATTCTCGAAACCCAGCTGCGCGCACTGCTGGCATCGGCCGATGGCCGTCCGCTGCGCATCATGTTCCCCATGGTCGGCGCGGTAGAGGAGTGGCGCGCGGCGCGTGACCTGGTGCAGCGCCTGCGCGCAGAGATCGAGGTAGCCGATCTGCAGCTCGGCATCATGATCGAAGTGCCTTCGGCGGCGCTGCTGGCGCCGGTGCTGGCGCGCGAGGTGGACTTCTTCAGCATCGGCACCAATGACCTGACGCAGTACTGCCTGGCCATCGACCGCGGTCATCCGACCCTCTCGGCGCAGGCCGACGGCCTGCACCCGGCGGTGCTGCGCCTGATCGAAATGACCGCCACGGCGGCGCATGCCGAGGGCAAGTGGGTCGGCGTCTGCGGCGAACTGGCCAGCGACCGTCTGGCCGTGCCGCTGCTGGTCGGCCTGGGCGTCGACGAGCTGAGCGTGACGCCGCGCTCGATTGCCCTGGTCAAGGCGCGCGTGCGCGAACTGGATTGCCAGCAGGCTCGTGCCCTGGCGGCACGGGCCCTGACCCTGGACAGTGCCGGCGCGGTACGCGCGCTGGTCGCGGAGATGCACTGATGGCACGCATTCTGACCCTCACCCTGAACCCGGCGCTGGATCTGACCCTGAGCCTCGAGCGCCTGCAGGCCGGGGCGATCAACCGCTGCCATGAGCTGCGCAGCCACGCCGCCGGCAAGGGCCTGAACGTGGCTCAGGTGCTCGCCGACCTCGGCCACAACCTGAGCGTGGCCGGTTTTCTCGGTCGCGCCAACGCCGCACCGTTCGACAGCCTGATGCACAAGCGCGGTTTTCACGACCTGTTCGTCCGCGTGCCGGGCGAGACGCGCAGCAATATCAAGTTGGCCGAAGCCGATGGTCGCATCACCGACCTCAACGGTCCCGGCCCGCAGGTCGAGGCCGAGCACCTGCAACGTCTGCAGGACGAACTGCAGCCGCTGTTGGCCGGGCATGACGCCGTGGTGGTGGCCGGCAGCCTGCCGCGTGGGGTGACGCCGCAATGGTTCGCCGGCCTGCTGCGGCAGATTAAGGCCAGTGGCGTGCCGCTGGCGGCCGATAGCAGTGGCGAGGCCCTGCGTGCGGCGCTGGGCGTCGCGCCCTGGCTGATCAAACCCAACGAGGAAGAACTGGCCGAGGTCTGCGGCGGCGATCTGTCCGCCGCCGTGCAGGGCCTGCGTGCACAGGGCATCGAGCATGTGCTGCTGTCGCGCGGCGCGGCCGGTGTCGACTGGCATGGCCCGGACATCGCCCTGCGTGCGGTGCCGCCGCGGGTCGAGGTGGCCAGCACGGTCGGTGCCGGCGACTCGCTGCTGGCGGCCAGCCTGCATGGCCTGCTCGAAGGCTGGCCGGCCGAACGCATCTTGCGTCTGGCCACCGCGGTGGCCGCGCAGGCGGTCACCCAGATCGGTTTCGGCATCCACGATCGCGAGCAGTTGGCCCGTCTCGAGGCGGCCGTACAACTGCACCCCATAGAAGAATAAGAGGCACTGACATGAACCTGCTGATCGTTACCGCCTGCCCCAATGGCCAGGTCACCAGCGTGCTCTGCTCGCGTCTGTTGCAGGCGGCAGCCGAGCGCCTGGGCTGGCAAACCCGTGTCGAGGTGCACGACGCCCGCGCCATCGGAGCGCCCTTGAGCGAGGCGGATATCGCCGCTGCCGATCTGGTGCTGGTGGTCAAGACCGGCGAGCTGGCGCTCGGCCGTTTCGTCGGCAAACCCCTGCTGCAGGCCACGCCGGCCGAGGCGCTGGCCGACCCGCAGCGCTTTCTGCGCGAAGCCCCCGAGCGGGCCCGGCCCTATGCCGAGGATGCCGCCGCGCCGAGCGGGAGCAAGCGGCTGGTGGCAGTCACTGCCTGTCCCACCGGCGTGGCGCACACCTTCATGGCCGCCGAGGCGCTGCAGCAGGCGGCGATGCGTATGGGCATCGAGTTGCAGGTGGAAACCCGCGGCTCCGTGGGAGCGCGCAACCTGCTCGACGAGGCCGCCATCGCCGCTGCCGATGCCGTGCTGCTGGCCGCAGACATCGAGGTGGACACCGCCCGTTTCGCCGGCAAGAAGGTCTATCGCTGCGGCACCGGCGTGGCACTGAAACAGCCGCAACAGACCCTGGAACGCGCCCTGAACGAGGCACGCCCGCTGGCCGAGGCGGCGCCCAGCGCCGGCAGTGCGCCAGCCGCCAGCGGCGAGAAGTCCGGCCCCTACAAGCACCTGCTCACCGGGGTGTCCTACATGCTGCCGATGGTGGTGGCCGGCGGTCTGCTGATCGCCCTGTCGTTCGTCTTTGGCATCGAGGCGTTCAAGGAGGAGGGCACCCTGGCCGCTGCGCTGATGAAGATCGGCGGCGAGACCGCGTTCCAGCTGATGGTGCCGCTGCTGGCAGGCTACATCGCCTATTCCATCGCCGACCGTCCGGGCCTGGCACCGGGGATGATCGGCGGGCTGTTGGCCAGCTCGCTGGGCGCCGGCTTTATCGGCGGTATCGTCGCCGGTTTTCTTGCCGGCTATTCGGCCAAGGCCATCGCCCATTGGGTGCGCCTGCCGGCCAGCGTCGAGGCGCTCAAACCGATTCTGATCATTCCGCTGGTGGCCAGCCTGTTCACCGGGCTGGTGATGATCTACCTGGTCGGCAGCCCGGTGGCCGGCATGCTCGCGGGGCTCACCGCCTTTCTCGACGGCATGGGCAGCACCAACGCGATCCTGCTCGGCGTGCTGCTCGGCGGCATGATGTGCGTCGATCTCGGCGGGCCGATCAACAAGGCGGCCTATGCCTTCTCCGTCGGCCTGCTGGCGTCGAGCAGTTATGCGCCGATGGCCGCGACCATGGCGGCCGGCATGGTGCCGCCCATCGGCATGGCCATCGCCACCGTGCTGGCGCGGCGCAAGTTCGCCCAGAGCGAACGCCAAGCCGGCAAGGCGGCCGGGGTGCTGGGGTTGTGCTTCATCTCCGAGGGGGCGATACCCTTCGCCGCCAAGGACCCGCTGCGGGTGATCCCGGCGAGCATCGCCGGCGGCGCGCTGACCGGCGCGCTGTCGATGTACTTCGGTTGCAAACTGATGGCGCCGCATGGCGGGCTGTTCGTGCTGCTGATCCCCAATGCGATCAACCATGCCTTGCTCTACCTGCTCGCCATCGTCGCCGGCAGCCTGGTCACTGGCGTGCTCTATGCGCTGATCAAGCAGGGCGAAGCGCAGCCGCTGGTGGCCAGCGCGCAATGAGTGCAGGGGCGCGAGGCTCGGTTACACTGGCCTAATCAGCGCCTGGGAAGTAGGGGCGGCGGCTCACCCGCCTGCCCCTTGGCGCCATCCCCCTCAGCCAGAAAGGATCTTCTGTAGATGACTCAAGCTCTCGCGCATCGCTGGCGCTTCTTCCGTGCCGGCGGTTTCGATCAGGTGCAACTGGAAACCCCGGCCGACCTCGCCGCCCTGCGCGGCCTGGACCAGAAACTCTGGGCCAGCCTGGCCTGCCCGGTGAACAACCTGGAGCTGGACCGGCGCATGCTCGATTACATCGACCTGAACAAGGACGGTCGTATTCGCGCCCCGGAGATTCTCGACGTGGTGGACTGGACCCTGGCACGCCTGGCCGACCCGGCGGTGCTGTTCCAGCCGGGGCCGCTGCAACTGGCCTCGCTGACCGACGATGCCGAGGGCACGCGCCTGCGTCTGGCCGCCCAGCGCCTGCTGAGCCTACTCGGGCGTGCCGATGGCGATAGCCTGACGCCAGCCGATACCGCCAACCTGGCGCAGCTGTTCCCGCCGCACGAGGCCAACGGCGACGGCCTGGTGCCGGCCAGCCTTACCGACGACGCCACGCTCAAGGCGGCCATCGCCGACATCATCGCCTGCCTGGGCGCGCAGACCGACCGCAGTGGCGAGCCGGCCATCGGCGTCGAGCAGATCGCTGCCTTCTTCGATCAGGCGCGGCAGATGCACGCCTGGCATGCCCGGGTCGCCGAGCAGGGGCTGGACGTGTTCGGCGAGGGCACGGTGGCGGCGGTCGAGACGCTGAGCGCGGTGCGCGACAAGATCGACGACTATTTCACCCGTGTGGCCATGGCTGAGTTCGACCCGCGCGCGGCGGCGTTGATGAACGCCCGAGAAGAGGAGCTGGTGCGCCTGGCCTCGCTGTCGCTGGCCGATGCCGGCGAAGTGGCCGGCCTGCCGCTGGCCGCGGTGCAGCAAGGCGATCATCTGCCGCTGAGCAAAGGTCTCAACCCGGCCTGGCAGGACGCCATTGCCGCTTTCCGTCAGCGCGTGGTGGTGCCGGTCTATGGCGAGCTGGACAGCCTGTCGCGCGAGCAGTGGCAGCACCTGTTGACGCTCTGTGGCAACTACCTGGCCTGGCAGGCGGAGGCGCCCAAGCCGGCGATCGCCGAGGTGCTGAGCCGCGGGCGCATTCTCGAACTGGTGGAGCAGGGCATCGAGACGCGCCTGCTGGCCCTGGTCGAGCAGGACAAGGCGGTGGCCGAGGCGGCTGGCGGCCTGGTCGATCTGGACAAGCTGATTCGCCTGCGTCACGGCCTGATTGAGCTGCTGCGAAACTTTGTCTCGTTCCAGCGTTTCTATGCCCGCCAGGACAAGGCGGTGTTCCAGGCCGGCGTGCTGTACATCGACGGCAAGAGTTGCGATCTGGTGGTGGAAGTGGGCGATGTCGAGGCGCATGCCAAGGTGGCGGCGGCCAGCGACTGCTTCCTGCTCTACTGCGCCTGCACCCGTCGCGGCGAGCCGGTGCGCGGCAAGGAGGCGCTGAACATCGTGGTGGCGGTGACCGCCGGTAGCGAGGGCGACCTGCAGGCCGGTCGCCATGGTCTGTTCTACGACCGCGACGGCAACGACTGGGATGCCACCGTGGTCAAGGTGGTGCAGAACGCCATCAGCATCCGCGAGGCGTTCTGGTCGCCGTATCGACGCGTTTCCAAGCTGGTGTCCGATCAGGTGCAGAAGCTGGCGGCCAGCCGCGACGCCGACATGGTCAACAAGGCCGCGGCCAAGGTCGGCGAAACCGGCGCCGCGCCTGCTGCGACGCCGGCACCGGCGTTCGATATCGCCAAGTTCGCCGGGATCTTCGCCGCCATCGGCCTCGCCGTCGGCGCCCTGGGCACGGCGCTGGCCGCGGTGGTGACGGGGATTCTGTCATTGGTCTGGTGGCAGATTCCGCTGCTGTTTATCTGCGTGCTGCTGGCCATCTCCGGCCCTGCCATGCTGCTGGCCTGGTTCAAGCTGCGTCGGCGCAGCCTGGGGCCGATCCTCGACGGTAACGGCTGGGCGGTGAATGCCCAGGCGCGCATCAGCATTCCCTTCGGCACCGAACTCACGCAGATGGCGGTACTGCCCAAGGGCAGCGACCGTGCGCTGCGCGACCCCTATGCCAACAAGCCGGTGGTATGGCCCTGGATCATCGCCCTGCTGCTGGCGCTGGGGCTGGGCTACTACGCCTGGAGCAACGGCGTGTTCAAGCCGACGCCGGAGGTGCCGGCCGAAGCGGCGGCGCCCGTCGACGCCGCGGCTGGCTGAAGGGCGCGGGTGCTTTTGTAGGAGCCGGCTTGCCGGCGATCTTGTTGTGGCGGATAGACTGATCGCCAGCAAGCTGGCTCCTACAAGGTCTGTGGCTCTTAGCCGGGTAGAGCGTACTCGCGAAGCAGTGCGCCGCCGTTGGACGTGTCTGACACGGAGATGCGGCGGACTGTTCGCTGGCGCTACGAGCGGCCGGCGTCCCGGTCCGCCCTACGGCGTCCGGGCTCATGCCGCTCAACCCGCCAACAGTTCCGCCACCCAGCGCGGCAGCTGCTCGGTAGCCGGCCCATAGCGTTTCTCGGCGAACAGCGAATGGCCCTGGCTCGGTTCCAGATTGATCTCCAGCGTATGCGCGCCCGCACGACGTGCCTGCTCGACGAAACCCGCCGCCGGGTAGACATGCCCCGAGGTGCCGATGCTGACGAACAGCTCGCACTGCTCCAGGGCGTCGTAGATGCGCTCCATGTGATAGGGCATCTCGCCGAACCAGACGATATCCGGGCGCAAGGTGCCGACCAGGCCGCAGCAGGTGCACGCCCGGCTGACCGGCATGTCATCCAGTAGTGGAAAGCGCTGCTGGCTGTTGCTGCACAGCATCGACTGCAACTCGCCGTGCATGTGCAGCAGGTTCCTGGAGCCGGCACGCTCGTGCAGGTTGTCGACGTTCTGCGTGACCAGCAGGAAATCGCCCTGCCAGCCGGCCTCCAGTTCGGCCAGGGCCAGATGCCCGGCGTTCGGCGCGATGGCCGGATCACGCAGCTGGGCGCGGCGCATGTCGTAGAAGCGCTGCACCAGCGCCGGGTCGCGGGCGAAGCCTTCGGGCGTGGCCACCTCTTCGATGCGGTGGTCCTCCCACAGGCCGTCGGATGCGCGGAAGGTGCGGATGCCGCTCTCGGCGGAAATCCCCGCACCGGTAAGGATGACGATGTTCGGATGAGACATTGGCGCTCCAGGGAGATCGGGGTCAGGCGCCACTTTATGCCAAGGCCGGTGCTGCGGGGAGTTGGCTGAGCCTAATGCCGCCGCAGAATCCCTGAACTCTCGCCTGTGCTCCGTATCCACAGATCACGGCCCCGGTCTGGACGGGGCGGTGATTCGGGGAGTTAGGAATGTTCGAGAACAACAAGGTGCAGCCCCTGCGCATCACCCTGACGGCCTGGCTGGTCGCCATGCTCGGTGCGCTGCTGGCGCTGGGTGGCGCCTATCTGGCGTGGCTGGGCGGGTCCTGGTACTACCTGCTGGCCGGCCTCGGTCTGCTGCTGGTGGGCGTGCTGATTCATCGCCGCCAGCGGGCGGCCCTGTGGCTGTACGCCCTGGTGCTGCTGGCGAGCCTGGCCTGGACGGTGTACGAGGTGCGCTTCGACTGGTGGCAGATGGCGCCGCGCATCGACCTGTGGTGCGTGCTCGGCCTGTGGCTGCTGCTGCCGTGGATCAACCGGCACATCGCCCCCGGGCAGCCCTGGCGTGACGGCGCCAGCGTGGTGCTGGGCATCGGCCTGCTGCTGGGCGCGGGCATGGCGGGCTATTCGCTGACCCAGGATTACCATCGCCTGCCCGGCCGTTTCGACGAGCCGCGCATGGCCGCTGCCGCCGCGGTGCCGACCCGGCGTTCGGCCAGCGAATGGACAGCTTACGGCGGCTCGTCGCGTGGCGAACGCTACGCTGGTGCCGAGCAGATCACCTCGGCCAATGTCGGGCGGCTGAAGAAGGCCTGGGAGTTTCACACCGGCGATCTGCCCGGTGAAGGCGACCCCGGGGAGATTACCAATCAGGTGACGCCGCTGAAGGTCGGTGACAACCTGTTCATCTGCACGCCGCACAGCATCGCCATCGCCGTGGATGCCGATACCGGCGAGGAGCGCTGGCGCTTCGACCCGGCCATCAATCGCCAGGCCGAGTACTACCAGCACATGACCTGCCGCGGCCTGGCCTATCACGATGCGGCTGCCTATGCCGGCCCGCTGATCGCGGCGCGAGACGGCGCGCTCCCCGAGCTTTCGCCGCAGGCACCGCCACGCTGCACCCAGCGCCTGTTCCTGCCGACCAACGACGCGACCCTGTACGCGCTCGATGTGCACGACGGCGAGCCCTGCGAGGAGTTCGGCGAGGGCGGCATGGTCGATCTCAAGGTGGGCCTGGGCGATGACGCGCTGGGCGTCTACCTGCCCACCTCGCCACCGGTGGTCACCGAGAAGCTGGTGATAGTTGGCGGTTCGGTGACCGACAACGGCTCGGTGGATTCGCCGGGCGGGGTGATTCGTGCCTATGACGTGCGCAGCGGCGAGCTGGTGTGGAACTTCGATCCTGGCCGTCCCGATGCCACCGAGCCGCTGCCAGCCGGCGAAACCTACGTGCGCAGCACGCCGAACTCCTGGACCATCGCCACGGCGGACGAGGCACTGGGCCTGGTGTACATCCCCATGGGCAACCAGACGCCCGATCAGTGGGGTGTGCAGCGCAGCGCCGAGGCCGAGCGTTTCACCGCGGCGCTGGTGGCGCTCGACCTGGAAAGCGGACGGGTGCGCTGGGAGTTTCGCACCGTGCACCATGATCTGTGGGACCGCGACCTGCCGTCCCAGCCCACCCTGGTGGATATCGAAGGCCCCGAGGGGCCGGTGCCGGCGATCATCCAGGCAACCAAGCGCGGCGACCTCTACGTGCTCGACCGGCGCAGCGGCGAGCCCATCGTGCCGGTCAGCGAACAGCCGGTGCCGCAGGGCACGGTGGAGGGCGACTTCACCGCGCCGACCCAGCCGGCCTCGGCACTCAGCTATGCCCCCGAGGAGCCGCTGCACGAGCGCGACATGTGGGGCGGTACGCCGTTCGACCAGCTGATCTGCCGCATCCAATTCCATCGACTGCGTTACGAGGGCGACTTCACCCCGCCGTCGGAGCAGGGTTCGCTGATCTATCCGGGCAACGTCGGGGTGTTCAACTGGCCCTCGGTGGCGGTCGATCCGCAGCGGCAGATCCTCTTCGGCGCGCCCAATTACCTGGCCTTCGTCTCGCGCCTGGTCAAGCGCGAGGAGGGCGGCGAGCAGGCCGGTGCCGGCGGCAGCGAACGCGGCCTGCAACCCAACCTCGGCGCGCCTTACATGGTCAGCCTGGAGCCCTTCCTGTCACCGCTGGGGCTGCCATGCCAGGCGCCGCCATGGGGCTATGTCACCGCGGTCGACCTGCGCAGCATGGACAAGGTCTGGCAGCGCAAGAACGGCACCAGCCGCGACAGTGCGCCGCTGGGTATTCCCCTGACCGTCGGTGTGCCGAACCTCGGCGGCCCGTTGATCACCGCCAGTGGCCTGGGCTTTCTCAGCGGCACCCTGGACTACTACCTGCGCGCCTACGACATGCGCACCGGCGAGGAGCTGTGGAAGGACAGGTTGCCGGCAGGCGGCCAGGCCACGCCGATCAGCTACGTCTCGGAAAAGACCGGCAAGCAGTACGTGGTGGTGATGGCCGGCGGGCACGGCTCGTTCGGTACGCGCATGGGCGACTCGCTGGTGGCCTGGACGCTGGAGGAAGATGAGTAAACGGAACAAGGCCCGCAGAGCGGGCCTTGTTCAATGTCAGTGGTGCTCACGAGTCGCGCGGAACTTGATCTCCGGCCAGCGCTCTTCCATCAGGCTGAGGTTGACGCGGGTCGGGGCCAGGTAGGTGAGGTGGCCGCCGCCGTCCACGGCGAGGTTCTCGTAGGCCTTGTCCTTGAATTCCTTGAGCTTCTTCTCGTCGCTGCATTCGATCCAGCGCGCCGACCAGACGTTGATCGCCTCGTAGGCGCACTCCACCTTGTATTCCTCCTTCAGGCGGCTGGCGACCACGTCGAACTGCAGCACACCGACGGCGCCGAGCACGATGTCGTTGTTGCGTTCGGGGAAGAACACCTGGGTGGCGCCTTCCTCGGCCAGCTCCTGCAGGCCCTGGCGCAGCTGTTTGGATTTCAGCGGATCCTTCAGGCGCACACGGCGGAACAGTTCCGGGGCGAAGTGCGGGATGCCGGTGAAGCCCAGGTTCTCGCCTTCGGTGAAGGTGTCGCCGATCTGGATGGTGCCGTGGTTGTGCAGGCCGATGATGTCGCCGGCGTAGGCTTCTTCCAGGTGTTCACGCTCGCTGGAGAAGAAGGTCAGGGCGTCGCCGACGCGCACGTCCTTGCCCAGGCGCGCGTGGCGCATCTTCATGCCCTGGGTGTACTTGCCCGAGCAGATGCGCATGAAGGCGATGCGGTCGCGGTGCTTCGGGTCCATGTTCGCCTGGATCTTGAACACGAAGCCGGAGAACTTCTCCTCGGTCGGCTCCACCGTGCGCTCGTTGGCTGCGCGTGGCAGTGGGCGCGGCGCCCAGTCGACCACGGCGTCGAGCACATGATCGACACCGAAATTGCCCAGCGCGGTGCCGAAGAACACCGGGGTCATTTCGCCCTTGAGGAAGGCTTCGGGCTCGAATTCATGGCAGGCACCCTGCACCAGCTCCAGCTCCTCGACGAAGCGCTCGTACATGTCGCCCAGGTGGTTGCGGGCCTCGTCGGAGTCCAGCTTCTGGATGATCTTGGCTTCGGTGCGCTCGTGACCGTGGCCCGGGGTGTAGACCACGATGTAGTCGCCGCTCAGGTGGTAGACGCCCTTGAAATCCTTGTAGCAGCCAATCGGCCAGGTGATCGGCGCGGCCCTGATCTTCAGCACCGCCTCGATCTCGTCGAGCAGCTCGATGGGGTCGCGGATGTCGCGGTCGAGCTTGTTGATAAAGCTGACGATGGGCGTGTCGCGCAGGCGGCACACGTCCATCAGGGCGATGGTACGCGGCTCGACGCCCTTACCGCCGTCGAGCACCATCAAGGCCGAGTCCACCGCGGTGAGGGTGCGGTAGGTGTCTTCGGAGAAGTCCTCGTGGCCGGGGGTGTCGAGCAGGTTGACGATGTGCTCGCGGTAGGGGAACTGCATCACCGAGGTGGTGATGGAGATGCCGCGCTGCTTCTCCATCTCCATCCAGTCGGAGGTGGCATGACGGTCGGATTTACGCGACTTCACGGTGCCGGCCACTTCGATGGCCTTGCCCATCAGCAGCAGCTTCTCGGTGATGGTGGTCTTACCGGCGTCCGGGTGGGAAATGATGGCGAAGGTACGGCGCTTGGCGACTTCGGCGGCCTGGGTGGTCATGAATATGTGCCTGGATGGAAGCGTTGAAGGCACCTTGGTGCCTGGAAAACTGGCGATTATACCGATAACTGCAGGCGCTGGCCGAGGGGCGACCATCGGGTTTCTCAAGCGCGCCGGGCGATGCCTCTCGGCACCTGCGCAGATGCGTAAATAACGCGTAAATGAATGGTTATGAAAATTATTCCCATATAGAGTAGCCGCCCGTCGCAGTGGGTCAGGGCAGGGGTTGCTCCGTCGTGTTCAAGAAAATCATCTTCCAGTTGCACTGGTTCTTCGGCATCAGCGCCGGCCTGGTGCTGGCCATCATGGGTATCACGGGAGCCCTTTACAGTTTCGAGGGCGAGATCACCCGGGCCCTGAATGCCGAGCGCTGGCAGATCCAGCGCAGCGAGCAGGGCTGGCTCGAGCCCGCCGAACTGGTCGCCAGGATCGAGTCGGCCAGCGCCGACCGGGTCGCCAGCCTGTGGCTCGATAGCCGCCACGATGGCCCCGGCACTGCCTTTCTCGCGCCGCCGCCGGGCGAGCGGCGCGGGCCGCGCGTGACCTTCGACCCCTACACCGGACAGATACTGGCCGAGCCCGTCGGTCAGCAGTTCTTCGGCCTGATGCTGCAGCTGCACCGCTTCCTGGCCATGGGCGAAGTGGGCAAGCAGATCACCGCGGCCAGCACCCTGGCGCTGCTGTTCTTCTGTCTGTCCGGCCTGTATCTGCGCTGGCCGCGCCAGGCGCTGAACTGGCGCACCTGGCTGACCCTGGACTGGAAGAAGAAGGGTCGCAGCTTCAACTGGGACCTGCATGCCGTGGCCGGTACCTGGGCGCTGCTGTTCTACCTCTGCGCCGGGCTCACCGGCCTGTACTGGTCCTACGACTGGTACCGCGAAGGGCTGACGCGCCTGCTCTCGGACAATCCGCCCGAACAGCATGGCGAAGGGCGGTCGCGCGCTGGACGTGATGCGAGCGCCGGGCCTGCACTGCAGGTCGATCACTCGGCCATCTGGCAGGGCGTGCAACAGGCCGCCGGGCCCAGGCTGGTCGCCTGGAACCTGCGCTTGCCGCCGGTGGCGGGGCAGCCGGCGACGGTCTTCTATGTGCTCGACGACGCCGAGCATGTGCGTGCCTTCAACCAGTTGCAGATCGACCCCGCTACCGGCGTCGTCAGCCGCCATGAGCGCTACGCCGACAAGAGCTTCAAGGCGCAATTGCTGACCAGCGTCTATGCCCTGCATGTCGGCGAATACTTCGGTCTGACCGGGCGCATCCTGATGATGCTGGCCACGGCGGCCATGCCGCTGTTCTTCGTCACCGGCTGGCTGCTGTACCTGGATCGCCGACGCAAGAAGCGCGCAGCAGTGGCTGCGCGCAGTGCCATGAAAACGGATGATTCAGGTGAAGGCTGGCTGGTCGGCTTCGCCAGCCAGAGCGGCTTTGCCGAGCAACTGGCCTGGCAGAGCGCCGGGCAATTGCAGGCCGCCGGCATCCCGGTGCGGGTCGAGCCGCTGTCGCGCCTCGATGCCGACAGCCTGCGCCGGACGCGCAAGGCGCTGTTCGTGGTCAGCACCTTCGGTGACGGCGAGGCGCCGGACGCCGCGCTGGGTTTCGAGCGCAAGGTGCTGGGCGGCTCGCTGCCGCTCGAACAGCTGAGCTACGCCGTGCTGGCGCTGGGCGACCGGCAGTATCAGCACTTCTGCGGCTTCGCCCGGCGCATCAACGACTGGCTGGGTTTGCAGGGCGCGCAGCGCCTGTTCGACAGCGTCGAGGTCGATGGCGCTGACCAGGCCGCACTGCAGCGCTGGCAACAGCAGCTGAGCGAGCTGACCGGCGCCGCGCCGATGCGCTTCGAACAGGCGCCCTGGCAGAGCTGGACGCTGGCCGAACGACGCCTGCTCAACCCCGGCAGTCAGGGTGCGCCGGTGTTCTTCCTCGGCCTGACGCCGCCTGCGCAGAGCACCTGGCAGGCCGGCGACATCCTGGAAATTCGTCCGCGTCATGCGCCGGCTGCGGTGCAGGCCTGGCTGCAGCACTCCGGCTGCGACGGCCTCGAGCCGGTAACCCTCGATGGCCATTCGCTGAGCCTTTGCGAAGCCCTGGCCGAACGCCAGTTGCCGGACAGCCTCGCGCATCTGGTCGGTTTGCACGCCCAGGCGCTGGTCGATGCCCTGGCGCCGCTGGGTTCGCGTGAATACTCCATCGCCTCGGTGGCGGCCGACGGTGTGCTGCAACTGATCGTGCGCCAGGCCGTGCAGGTCGACGGCAGGCTCGGTCTGGGCTCCGGCTGGCTGACCGAGCATCTGCCAGCCGGCGGGCAATTGCTGGCGCGGGTGCGGCGCAACAGCGGCTTCCACCTGCCGGACGACGACCGCCCGCTGATCCTGATCGGCAATGGTACCGGCCTGGCCGGACTGCGCTCGTTGCTGCGCGCACGGGCACTGGCCGGGCAGGGGCGCAACTGGCTGCTGTTCGGCGAGCGCAACCGCGCCTGCGACTTCTTCTGTGGCGACGAGCTGCAGGCGGCGCTGGCCGCAGGCGAGCTGCAGCATGTGGATCTGGCGTTCTCCCGCGACCAGGCCGACAAGCGCTACGTGCAGGACCTGCTGCGCGAGCAGCGCGAGCGTCTGCATGCCTGGCTGGCCGAGGGCGCGGCGATCTACGTTTGCGGCAGCCTGCAGGGCATGGCCGGCGGCGTGGATGCGGCATTGCGCGAGCTGCTCGGCGACCAAGAGGTGGACGATCTGATCGAGGAAGGGCGCTATCGCCGCGACGTGTATTGAGCCGGTGGGCGAGCGGTGCAAGCCGCTCGCCGCGAGGTGCTGCAATGGCACTGAAACACGGGTGCGCGAAACTGGCTGAAAGCCCCGCCTGTTCAGCATTTCAGGACGTTTTGTGTGATATCCGGAACGTGCTGAAATTAGGCAGAATTTCCGGTTGATCTGCGCGGCGCATGGTCTTAAAGTCCGCGCCCGAACGTCCATGCTGGAAACGATCCATCCGGCTCAAGTACTGACGACGAGAGGTTGCCGGCCGGCGAATGGTCGGTACCGGTGATGCTCGGCGACATGCCTTGGGAAGTAGGCGAACCAAAGTGGGGAAACTGTCAGACGTTCAGGCCGGCGTGTTGCGCGGCCAGCCCCGACACGTGGTGGAACCTGTAAGCGGTTCTGCTGCCCGAATCAATGTGTTCCCGGTTTTGCCATTGGAGTCACCAGCATGTCGATCAAGGTCGAAGACTATTACGCACCCGCCACTTTTGCCCGCATGAAGGCGTTCGCCGATCAGCACGAAACCCCGTTCGTGGTGATCGACCGGCAGATCATCAGTGACGCCTACGATCAGTTGGGCAACTGCTTCCCCTTCGCCAAGATCTACTACGCGGTCAAGGCCAACCCCGCCGTGGAGATCATCGAACTGCTGCGCGACAAGGGTTCGAGCTTCGACATCGCCTCGATCTACGAGCTGGACAAAGTCATGGCCACCGGTGTCGGCCCGGAGCGCATCAGCTACGGCAACACCATCAAGAAGTCGCGCGACATCCGTTATTTCTTCGACAAGGGCGTGCGCCTGTTCGCCACCGACTCCGAGGCCGACCTGCGCAACATCGCCAAGGCCGCGCCGGGCTCTAAGATCTACGTGCGCATCCTCACCGAAGGCTCCACCAGCGCCGACTGGCCGCTGAGCCGCAAGTTCGGCTGCCAGCCGGACATGGCCCTGGACCTGCTGATCCTGGCCAAGCAGCTGGGCCTGGTGCCCTACGGCATCTCCTTCCACGTCGGCAGCCAGCAGCGCGATATCGATGTGTGGGACGCCGCCATCGCCAAGGTCAAGGTGATCTTCGAGCGCCTGCGCGAGGAAGACGGCATCACCCTGCAGATGATCAACATGGGCGGCGGCTTCCCGGCCAACTACATCCAGCGCACCAACGACCTGGAAACCTATGCCGAGGAAATCACCCGCTTCCTCAAGGAGGACTTCGGTGACGATCTGCCGGAGATCATTCTCGAGCCGGGCCGCTCGCTGATCGCCAACGCCGGCGTGCTCGTGTCCGAAGTGGTGCTGGTGGCGCGCAAGTCGCGCACCGCGGTCGAGCGCTGGGTGTATGCCGATGTCGGCAAGTTCAGCGGCCTGATCGAAACCATGGACGAGTCGATCAAGTTCCCCATCTGGACCGAGAAGAAGGGCGAGATGGAAGAGGTGGTGATCGCCGGCCCGACCTGCGACAGCGCCGACATCATGTACGAGCACTACAAGTACGGCCTGCCGCTGAACCTGGCCAGCGGCGACCGCCTGTACTGGCTGTCCACCGGCGCCTACACCACCAGCTACAGCGCGGTGGAATTCAACGGCTTCCCGCCGCTGAAGTCCTACTACCTGTAAGACCGCCGCGTAGGTTGCGCCTGCCCGCCAGTAGCGGTGCGCATGGCGCACCCTACCGGTGATGTCACGGTTGCTCGATCAACGCCCACCTTGTGTGGGCGTTGTCGTTTCTGCCGACCAGAGCCGGCTGATTCCCGCTATTCAGCGTGCCAGAGCGGTCCGTCAGATGGAGCGAAAGGGCGCCGACAATTTTGTTACAAATAAGTTTCATGTAAATCATTCGTAAAGATTGATTACGATTGAATCTCAAATACTATCGCGCGCAGTTTTCATCTGGAGTGATTCTCGTGAGCGATAAACATAACAAGCGTGCACCCTTTCCCCAGCGGCATCTGCTGGCCTCGGCCGTCGGCCTGGCCCTGCTGTCCGGCTTTGCCGTGGCGAAGGAGTCGGCAGTCGAACTGGGCGATGTAACCGTCCAGGGGCAGCAGGAGAACGGGCTCAAGGTCGACAAGGCGTCCTCGCCGAAACAGACCGCCGCATTGCTCGATACGCCGCAAACGGTCAACGTCATTCCGGAAACCCTGTTCCGTCAGCAGAACGCCCGCACCCTGACCGATGTGCTGAAGAACACCCCTGGCATCAGCTTCAACGCCGGCGAAAACGGCTTTGCCAGCGGCACCAACAACTTCAGCCTGCGCGGTTTCGATACCAGCGGCAGCATTTTCGTCGATGGCGCGCGTGACAACGGCAGCTATACCCGCGACGTGTTCAACGTCGAGCAGGTCGAGGTGTTCAAAGGCCCGGCGGCCGACAACGGCCGCGGTGGCGCCGGTGGCTACGTCAACCAGGTGACCAAGACGCCGACGTTGGAAAGCTTTATCGCCGGTGGCGCCAGCTTCGGCTTTGATCAGTACGACTCCGAGCCGCGTCGCCGTGCCACGCTCGACACCAACCAGATCATCAACGACAGCACCGCGTTGCGCCTCAACCTGCTGGTCGAGGACAGCGGCGTCGCCGGCCGTGAGCATGCCGAGAAGAACAGCTGGGGTTTTGCGCCGTCGCTGGCCTTCGGCCTGGGTACGGAAACTCGCGCCATCCTCGCTTACGAGCATGTCGAGATGAACGACCGCCCGGACTGGGGCGTCTCGGGGGCCTCGGTCAAGGGCATGAAGGGCGACACTCCCTACAACCCGGCGCTCTCCGGGGTCGACCGCGATGAGTTCTACGGCCTCAAATCGGACTTCGACGACACCACCAGCGACGCGCTGCTGTTACGTCTGGAGCACGATCTGTCCACCGGCATGACCCTGAGCAACCAGACCCGCTGGGCCCGCGTCGACCGTCAGGCGCGCTACACCGTACCCTTCCAGTATCTGGGCGGTACGCAGCTGCGCACCGATACGCAGTTCTACGACCGGGTCAACACCAGCCTGAGCAACCTGACCAACCTTTCGGCGCAGTTCGCCACCGGTTCGATCAAGCACAATCTTGCGGCCGGTCTCGAACTCACTCGTGAGGAGGCGGAGGCGGGGACCTATGCCGAGGTCAACCCAGGCAACACCAACATCTTCGACCCGGACTGGGAGCGCAGCGGGCCGGTCTCCAAGCGCAGCCGTCTGCGTGAGCGCAGCGACGTAAACGTCGATACCGTAGCGCTGTACGTCTACGACACCCTGGAGTTCACGCCGCAGTGGCAGCTGACCGGCGGCCTGCGCCTGGAGCAGTACGACGTGGACATTCGCAGCCGTAACGTTCAGACCGGCACGGCCGTCGGTGCCGATGGCTTCGATGACCGTGAGTTCAGCATCGGCGGCAAGCTCGGTCTGGTCTACAAGCCGGCGCAGAACGGCAGTGTCTACGCAGCTTATGGCGTCTCCACCCAGCCCCCGGGCTCTTACCTGTCCAACCCGGACATTTCGCGGGTAAACGGCCAGGCCTTCCCCGGGTTCGTCGATGGCGCCGATCCGGTGCGTGCGCACAACTACGAGATCGGGACCAAGTGGGACTTCTTCGACAAGCGCCTGTCCACCACTGCGGCGCTGTTCTACACGGAGAAGAAGAAGGTCGCCATCACCGGTCGTGACGTCGGCGAGACCAGCGACAGCCTCAAGGGTTACGGCGAGCAGGTGGTCAAAGGGCTTGAGCTGGGCGCCAGCGGCAAGATCACCGACAGCTGGGATGTCTTCGCCGGCATCGTGTTCATGGACAGCGAGCGCAAGCACAGCGCCTACCTGGATGAAGTGCGTCGTCGCGCCAATCCGAGCGACTACGGCACCGCCCAGCGTACCGATGGCGACGAGCTGGCCTTCACGCCCAAGGTTTCCGGCAACCTGTGGACCACCTACCGTCTGCCGGTGGGGCTGACCCTGGGTCTGGGTGCGCAGCATGTCGGTTCGTCCTACCTCGGACGTCCGGATGACGCCAGCCGCATCGTCGCCAATGGTCTGTACGGCAAGCTACCGAGCTATACCACCTTCGCCGCGATGGCCAGCTACGAGGTCAACCAGAATGTCGACGTGCGCCTGAACATCGACAACCTGACCAACGAGGAATACGCCGTGTCCAGCAACTGGAACGGGCGTCGCGTGATGCTCGGCGATCCACGTACCTTCACCCTGAGCACCAACTTCCACTTCTAAGCACGCTGTGCCCAAACGCCCCGATTGCAACGCAGTCGGGGCGTTTTCATTGGGTGGCAGCCGATCGGACTTCTTTCCGAGTGCGGCTGCCCTTTAGAATCATTCGCAACGGCGCTTGCCCTGGAGAACCCCGAACATGATGCTGAGCATTCCCGACGTGCTGAATGCCGAACAACTGCAGCAGTGCCGCGCCGCGCTCGAGGGCGGCAACTGGCAGGATGGTCGGCTCACCGCCGGGCACCAGGCGGTGAACGTCAAGGCCAATCAGCAGCTTGCTCAGGATGACCCGCTGACGCAGCAACTGGGCGATTTCATCCTGGCCTGCCTGGCCCAGCATCCGCGTTTCATGGCCGCCGCGTTGCCGCTGAAGGTGGTGCCGCCGCGCTTCAATCGCTATACCGAGGGCGGCACCTATGGCGACCATATCGACAACGCCGTGTTCAGCGTGCCGGGCACGCCGCATCGGATTCGCGCCGACCTCTCGGCCACCCTGTTCTTCAGCGAGCCGGACGAGTACGAAGGCGGCGAGCTGGTGGTGCAGGACAAACGCATCAAGCTGCCGGCCGGCCATCTGATTCTCTATTCCAGCGGCAGTCTGCATCGGGTCGAGCCGGTGACTCGCGGCGCGCGTCTGGCATCGTTCTTCTGGGTGCAGAGCCTGGTGCGTCAGGACGAGCAGCGCAGCGTGCTGCTGGAGCTGGACGACAGCATCCAGGCGCTGCGCCAGCAGGTGCCGGACAGCCCCGAACTGGTTCGGCTGACCGGGATCTACCACAACCTGTTGCGGCAATGGACGCAGACCTGAGTCAGCCCAGCGCCAACTGCGCTGCATGCGCCGGATTGCATCCGGGCTACGAATCAACGATGACAATGCGCCGAGAAACGCCATGGCCTTGCCCAAACTGCAGCAGATTCCACCGACCATCGCCGCCGTCGCCGACTACGAACCCTATGCCCGCGAGCGCATGAGCGAGCAGGCCTGGGCCTATCTGGCCGGCGGCGCCGCCGACGAGCTGAGCCTGGCCGACAATCGCGCCGCGTTCGAGCGGCTGCGCCTGCGTGGGCGGGTGCTGCAGGATCTGAGCGGCGGCAATACGCGCCTGCGCCTGTTCGGCCAGGATTTCGCCCATCCGGTCTTTCTCGCGCCGGTGGCCTATCAGAAGCTGGCGCATCCGGAGGGGGAGCTGGCCAGCGTGCTCGCGGCTTCTGCGCTGGGCGCCGGCATGGTGGTCAGCACCCAGGCCAGCGTCGAGCTGGAGGCCATTGCGGCGCAGGCGCAGGCACCCCTGTGGTTCCAGCTGTATATCCAGCCTGATCGCGAGTTCACTGCGGCCTTGATCCGCCGTGCAGAAAGCGCCGGCTACCAGGCGTTGGTGCTGACCGTGGACGCCCCCGTCAATGGCGTGCGCAATCGCGAGCAGCGCGCAGGTTTCGCCCTGCCGGCAGGCGTCGAGGCGGTCAATCTGCGCGGAATGCGGCCACTGCAGGCACAGGCCGAGCCGCACAACGGCAGTCTGCTGCTGGGTGGCCCGCTGCTGGCCGCGGCGCCGACCTGGGCCGACCTCACCTGGCTGCGTGAGCAGACGCGCTTGCCAATCCTGCTCAAGGGCATCATGAGCGGCGCCGACGCCGAACAGGCGATGGCGGCGGGGATGGACGGGCTGATCGTCTCCAACCATGGCGGACGCACGCTCGATGGTCTGCCTGCGACCATCGACGTGCTGCCCGAAGTCGCCGCCGCTGTGCAGGGGCGTGTGCCGCTGCTGCTCGATGGCGGTATCCGGCGTGGCAGCGACATCCTCAAGGCGCTGGCGCTGGGGGCGGACGCCGTGCTGGTGGGCAGGCCCTACGTCTTCGCTCTGGCGACCGCCGGGGCTATAGGCGTGGCGCATGTGCTGCAACTGCTGCGGGCCGAGCTGGAAGTGGCCATGGCCCTGACCGGCTGCGCCGATCTGGCCAGTATCGGGCCGCAGGTCATCTGGCGTTCGACGCTACGCTAGGCCGCCTGCCATCGGCCAGCAGGACCGCCGCCAACCCCTGGGGCATGGATCCTGTGCGCAACATGCGCATAAGAGCGCAAGGTTGTTGCTGATTATTTCATGCGGATGATATAGATTTGCATTTAGCTGCAAGCCGCTTCGCCGTGCCTGCGCGACCCGCTGCTCGTGACCCCCGGATATCAAGGGCAACGTCCGAGTATTTATGTGAATAATTATCAATAGTCTAAGGTAGCAATTATCAAATGTGCGCCAAGAACTGCCAACGCTCCCTGCCTTCCAAGCGCCTGCTGGCCACTGCCGTCGGTCTTGCAGTCGCCTCGCTGAGCCTGCCCGCTCTGGCTGACGACGCCGTGCAGCTGGACAATCTGACCGTCAAGGCAAAGAGGGACAGCGGCTACAAGACGGAGAGCTCCGCATCGGCCAAGTACGTCAAACCGCTGCTCGATACGCCGCAGACCATCAATGTGGTGCCGGCCGAGGTGATTCGTGAGCAGCAGGCGCTGAGCCTGCGCCAGGTGCTGTCCAACGTCTCCGGCATTACCTTCAACGCCGGGGAGGGCGGTGGCGGCTCGGGTGACAGCATCAACATCCGCGGTTTCTCCGCCAACGCCAACCTGCAGATCGACGGCCTGCGCGACAGCGCCCAGACCAGCCGCACCGATACCTTCAATATCGAGCAGGTCGAGGTCATCAAGGGCCCCAATTCGGTATTCGGGGGCGCAGGTACCACGGGCGGCAGCATCAACATCATCAGCAAGCAGCCGCTGCAGCGAGACTTCACCGAAATCGGCGCCGGCCTCGGCACCGACAACTACCACCGCCTGACCCTGGACACCAACCAGACCCTCGATGGCGTGGGTGTCGGCAGCGCCGTGCGCCTGAACCTGATGGCGCACGAGAACGATGTCCCCGGGCGTGACCAGATCGACCGTGAGCGCTGGGGCATCGCGCCTTCGCTGGCGCTGGGCCTGAGCGAGGCGACTCGCCTGACCCTGAGCTATTTCCACCAGAGCGATGACAACCTGCCCGACTACGGCGTGCCCGCGCTGGATGGCAAGAAGCTGGCCGGCGTCAGCCGCGAGGATTACTTCGGCTGGAAGAATCTGGACAAGGAGCGCATCGAGCAGGACGCGTTCACCGTCAACCTCGAGCACGACATCAACGACGCGCTGCGTCTGCAGAACCTGACCCGTTACAGCCGTGTGGATCGCGAGACGGTGGTTTCCGCGTCGCATGTGAACCTGACCGGCGTGCCGGCGGGTAATTATCGTCCGGCCGGCCCGCAGGGTTATGGGCGTGACGTCACCACCGAAATGTGGATCAACCAGACCAACCTGCGCGCCAGCTTCGACACGTCCGGGCTGGCCCACGAGCTGGTCACCGGTGTCGAGGTGTCGCGCGAGAATCTCGACCTCAAGACCTACAACCATGGCCTGGGCAATGCCGTGTATCCGGGCAGCGGTTTCGACCTGTCCAACCCGCCCGGTCGCTGGAACGGCCCGATCAACAAGACCACCACCGGTTACACCGAGAACCAGCTGGATAACCGTGCGCTTTACGTGTTCGACAGCATTGCACTGAGCCCGCAGTGGGACCTGAACCTGGGGCTGCGTTATGACTGGTTCGATGCCGAGAGCGAGTCCTTCTCCGCCAGTCATGTGCGCACCGGCCGCTTCACCTCCACCGATGAAGAGCTCAGCAGCCGTGCCGGCCTGGTCTACAAGCCGGCCGAAAATGGCCGCATCTACGTCGCCTGGGGCACCTCCTTCAACCCCTCGGCGGAGAACGTCGCTTCCAACGGCGGTGGCTTGAACGCCGCGACCCAGAGCCTCAATCCCGAGAAGAACGAGACCTGGGAGCTGGGCACCAAGTGGGAGTTGTTCGACGGCCGCCTGATGCTCGATGGCGCGCTGTTCCGCGTCGACAAGACCGATGCGCGCGAGCAGCTGGCCGATGGCAGCTATATCCTGGCGGGCGAGCAGCGCGTGCAGGGTGTCGAGCTGGGGGCTACCGGCAAGCTGAGCGAGCGCTGGGACGTCTACGCCAACTACACCTTCCTCGACAGCGAGACCCTCAAGTCCACCATCGACCCGAACCGCGAGGGTCAGGCGCTGGGCAACACCCCGCCGCACTCGTTCAACCTGTGGACCACCTACGAGGTCGCTCAGGGTTGGACGCTGGGTTATGGCGCCCGTTACGTCAGCGAGCGCAACGTCAGTGCCAGCACCCAGGCCAAACTCGACGCCTACTGGCTGCACAACGCGATGATCGGCTACAAGGTCAACCGCAACCTCGACCTGCAGCTGAACGTCAACAACCTGTTCGACAAGGATTACGTCGAGCGTGTGCGGCAGAACATCGGTACCACCGCCCGCTCCTCGGCCATCGAGTACGGCGATGCGCGCTCGGCGATCCTGTCGGCGACCTACAGCTTCTGAGTGCCGCTGCGGCTTCCCTGGAAGTCGCCAGAAAGCAAAACGCCAGCCCCGGGGGCTGGCGTTTTGCATTGCAGTGTCCTGAATCAGAACTCGATGACGGTGGACAGCCAGAGGCGGCGCCCTTCTTCCAGAGTGCCGGTGGTCGACTGGCCGATCTGCGTGTAGTCGGACGCCCATCCGGTGGAACCGGTGTTGGTGGTGTAGTAGCTGCCGCTGGTGAAGTCCTTGTCGAACAGGTTGTAGATCGTGGCGCTGAACGTCAGGTTTTCGGTCGCCTTGAACGAACCCCCGAGGTGGAAGACTTCATAAGCCTTCAGATCACCGACGGCATCGTAAAGGGCCTTGTTCGCGGCGGTCAGGTTGGCGTAACGATCGGTGAAGCGGGCGCGCTCACCGCGATACTCCCCCTTGAACCACAGGGTCAGGCGGTCATTGGCAGCCCAGCTCAGGCGCGCATGGGCCATGTGCTCCGGCGTATTGGTGAGAGGCGCGCCTTTGTTGATGCCGCTTTTCTGTTCGCTGTCGGTGTAGGTGTAGTTGACGGCCAGCGCCCAGGCCGGTGCGAACTGCCAGCGACCCGCTACTTCCACGCCCTTGGTCACGGCTTCGCCGATGTTCACGCTCTGGGCGAAGTTCTCCTGAGTGAAACCCGGGCCATAGCTCACGCAGCCTGGCTGGTTCGGGTTCGCCGTGTAGAAACAGTTCGCCAGCGGTGTGCCGTCGTCGATCTTGTCCTTGAACTTGTTGTGAAACAGGGTGACGTTGGCATTGAAGTTGGCGAGGTTGTCGTAGTACGCGCCGATTTCGGTGTTGGTGGTGATCTCCGGGTCGAGGTCCGGACTGCCGATGGTGATGGTCGAGCCCTGGCCGGTCACACCGTTGATGCCATCGTGCAGCTGATTGAGCGTCGGAGTCTTGTAGCCACGGCTGACGCCGCCCTTGAGTGTCCAGGCGTCAGTGGTGTTCCAGACCAGGTAGGCGCGCGGGCTGATGTGGCCGCCGAAGGCTTCATGATCTTCGTAGCGGGCGCCCAGGGTCAGCGCCAGGTTGTCGCGCAGACGCCACTCGTCTTCGGCGAACAGCGCCCAGGAAGTCTGCTGGAAATCTTCGTCGGCGATGCCGTCGGTGACCTTGGCGTCCCACCACTGAGCGCCGACGGTGGTGATGTGCGATTCGCCCACTGGAGCGACCAGCTTGGTGTCGACGACCAGATCGGTCGACTTCAGCTCGCGGTCGTCGCCGATGATGATCGAGGGGAATCCGGTGTACGAGTTGCCGATCGGGTTACCGGGAATGGTGCGGCCGAAGGTTTCCGTGGTGTTGTGGGTGACGCTGCTTTCCAGCGTACCGAAGCTGAAACGTCCGGTATGGCTGAGGGCGAACTGATCGCGCTGGAAGCGCAGTTCATCCTTGTAACCATTGGCACGCAAGGGGGCATTGGTGGTGCAGCCGTCGGTCGCACTGCCGCCGTTCTTGCCATCGAGATTGCCCAGCTGGCAGTCGTCGTTGTTGTAGACCTGACGGCCGCGCTCGAAATCCAGCGAGAAGTCGTGGCTTTCGTTCGGGGTCAGCGTCAGGCGGCTGCCGAAGGTCGCGTTGCGGCCCTCGACCGGCGACGCGCCACGCTTGCTGACGGTACTGTCGTTGTCGAACTGCAGCTCCGACTCGCCGCGGTCATAGAAGCTGCCGCGCACAGCCAGGCCCAGCAGGCCTTCGACCAGCGGGCCGCTGGCATAGAGGCTGGTGCTGCTGGTGGCGCCATAGTCGCGGTTCTCCTGGAAGGTGTGGTCCAGGCTCAGGCTGGCTCCCCATTCCTTGGCCACCTTGCGGGTGATGATGTTGACCACGCCGCCCATGGCGTCAGAGCCATACAGGGTCGACATCGGCCCACGAATCACCTCGATGCGTTCGATGGCGGACATCGGCGGCATGAAGCTGGTGGCGGTTTCGTTGAAGCCGTTGGGCGTGACGTTGCCCGCGGTGTTCTGGCGCCGGCCGTCGATGAGGATCAGGGTGTAGTCGCTGGGCATGCCGCGAATGCTGATGTTCAGGCCGCCGGTCTTGCCGGTGCCCTGGCGCACGTCGATGCCTTCGACGTCTTCCAATGCCTGCGCCAGGTTGCTGTAGCGCTTCTGCTGCAACTCCTCGCGGCTGATCACGCTGATGCTGGCGGGGGCTTCGGTGATCTTCTGTTCGAAGCCGGAAGCGCTGACGACCACGTCGCCCAGGGCGATCGGCTCGTTGGCCTGGGCGCCGAAGCTGGCGGCCAGCGCAACGGCGCTAGCCAGGGCGGTACGGGAATTGAGGGCGGACATCGATCTACTCCTGGCAGTATGAGAGTGCAGGCGGAACGGTTGCGAACGGCCGGGATGATAGTGATTTGCATATAGGGTTCAATCGCGGGTGAGATCGATGACCACGGCAACGGCCTGGACGTGCCGTGGTGGCTGGGCTGCAGCCAGGTGTAAATTTTGTAAGTGCGATAAATTCTCGAATGCGCGGACAGGCTTTGCGGATGTTTTCCAGGCGCTCTAAGCTGCCGGCATGAACCGTATTCTTCTCAACTGCGACATGGGCGAGGGCTTCGGTGCCTGGCGCATGGGCGACGATGCGCTGGCCATGCCGCTGATCGATCAGGCCAACCTCGCCTGCGGCTTCCATGCCGGCGATCCGCTGATCATGGCGCGCAGCGTCAACCTGGCGATGGAGCATGGCGTGCGCATCGGCGCGCATCCTTCCTATCCGGATCTGCAGGGCTTCGGCCGCCGCCATCTGCAATGCTCGGCCGAAGAGGTGCGGGCGCTGGTGCTGTATCAGATCGGCGCGCTGGATGCCTTCTGCCGCGCCGCCGGTGGCCAGTTGGCCTACGTCAAGCCGCACGGCGCGCTGTACAACGATCTGGTGCGCGACGATGCGCTGCTGATGGCGGTGCTCGATGCCTGCCACTGCTACCGCAAGGGCCTGCCGTTGATGGTGCTGGCTCTGGCCGACAACGGCCGAGAGCTGCGCCTGGCCGACGAGGCGGACGTGCCGTTGATGTTCGAAGCCTTCGCCGACCGCGCCTACCTCTCGGACGGCCAGTTGGCTCCACGCCGGCTCAGTGGCGCGGTGCACCAGGATCCCGAGCGCATCCTCGCCCAGGCGTTGGCCATCGCCCGTGGCGAGCCCTTTGCCGATATCGATGGCAAGCCGCTGCAGTTGCGCGCCGACAGCCTGTGCGTGCACGGCGACAACCCCGAGTCGCTGGCCGTGCTGCGACGCTTGCGGGCGCAGCTGGATGCATTGTGAGGCGCGAGCCAAACATGACGTAGGGTGCGCCGTGCGCACCAGCGAGTTTTTGCAAGCCACGCAGCGATTGGTACGCGCAACACCCCCTACGCAGGCCGGCTAGCGGGGGCCGTTCGGCTGCCAGTCCAGGGTCAGCGCCTCCTGCCAGGCGAAACGCTCGAAATGACTGGCCACCACCTCCTGCAGGCGTTGCAGTTCTTCGCTGCCGGCGGCCTCGACCCGCAGGCGCAGCCCGTGAGCTTCGGCCTGCAGCGAGGCCAGGCCGAAGGCGAACTCGATACGGCCCTGTTGCGCGTCGAAGCTGACCGGAATCTTGTGTGCGAAGTGCTTGCACAGCCGGCCGATGTAGCGCGCGGGCGTGTCGGTGGTGACGAAAGCGCTGCTGCTCAATGTGTTCATCGCTGCTCCTTGGGTGCATTGCGCACCGGGTCTGCTGGTGGCCGCCGCTCCATCGCGTAGCGGCGGCAAGTCGGTTCAATAGGCCAGGGTGAAACGCTGACGGACATGCTGCGGCTGCTCGACTTCGTCCAGCAGCGCCACGGCCAGGTCCGCCAGCGAGATGCGTCCGGGCTGGTCGCCGTCCATCAGCAACTCGTCGCCTCCGAGGCGGAACTTGCCGGTGCGCGGCCCCGGCTCGAGCAGGGCGGCGGGGGAGAGGAAGGTCCACTCCAGCTCATGCTCGTCACGCAGCATGTTCAGTGCTTGGCGTGCGCCCTCGGCGCCTTCCTCGTACTCGGCGGGAAAATCCGGCGTGTCGATCAGCTGCAGGCCGGGGGCGACATAGAGGCTGCCGGCGCCACCGACCACCAGCAGGCGCCTGACTCCGGCCTGCCTGCTCGCAGCGAGGATGGCACGACTGCCGGCGATGAACTGCTCGCGAATGTCGGCCACACCCCAGCCGGGGTTGAAGGCACTGAGTACCGCATCGTGGCCACGCAGCTGTTCGGCCAGCGCCGCGCTGTCGTGCACGTCCGCTCGCACGGCGACCAGATTGGCATGAGCGGGCAGTTTTTCCGGATGGCGTACCAGGGCGGTGACCTGGTGGCCGCGATTCAGGGCTTCTTGCAGCAGCGGCGCGCCGACGTAACCGCTGGCGCCGATCAGGGCGAGTTTCATGGGGAGTGCCTCGGTGTGTGAAGGTGAACACATCATCCCTATGGATAAACGCCGGAAAAACTGGCTTGATGCACTTGGATAATTAAGCAGGGCTTCATAATGGAGCAGCTCAAACGCATGGCGCTGTTCGCCACGGTGGTGCAGAAGGGCTCGATGGTCGCTGCCGCCGAGGTCCTAGGCATGAGCGCGTCGGCCGTCAGCCAGCAGATCCGTCGGCTGGAGGAGGCCACTGGCGTCAGCCTGCTGCATCGCACCACGCGCAAGTTGACCCTGAGCGAGGCGGGGGCCCAGTTCTACGAGAGTTGCAGGCAAATCGTCGAGTTGGCCGAGCAGGCCGAGCAACGTCTGGCCGAGCAGCGTGACGCGCCGGTTGGTGAGCTGCGTATCGCCGCACCGGTCGGCTTTTCCGGGCCGGTGTTGAGTGAAGCGCTGGCGCCGCTCTTGAGCGCGCATCCGGCGCTGAGCCTGCGTCTGTTTTTCCAGGACGAGCAGATCGACCTGATCGAGCAGCGTATCGACCTGGCCATCCGCGTCGGCCAGCTGGATGACTCCAGCCTGGTGGCCCGGCATGTCGCGGACTGGCGCATGCTGGTCTGCGCTGCGCCGGCCTACCTGGCGCGCCACGTCTGGCCGACGCAGCCGCAGCAACTGCTCGATCTGGACTGGATCGCGCTGAACACCGAGCGCAGCCAGCATCTGCAGCTGCACGGGCCGGGCGGCGCAACGCAGCGCCTGCGTCTGGAAAGTCGCATCGCCTGCAACAACGTTCTTGCGGCGCGCCAGTTCACCCTGGCGGGCATGGGCGTTTCGCTGCAGCCGGAGCCGGAAATCCGCGAGCTGCTGGCGCGCGGCGAGCTGCTGGCCCTGCTGCCGGACTGGCAGCTGGAGCCGATCGGCCTGCATATCGTCACCCCGCGTCGCGACGCGCAACCGGCCAAGGTGCGCTATGCCATCGAGGCGCTAAGGCGGCATCTGGTCAGCGCATGATGATCAACAGTCGGCATCCGTCTCTGGCTGTGCGAGGATGGCCGGCAATCAATCTCTCCATCAGAAAGGACCCGTGATTCGCACCGATGAAGACGCCCAAACGTATTGAACCCCTGGTCGAGGATGGCCTGGTGGACGAGGTGCTTCGCCCGCTGATGAGCGGCAAGGAAGCAGCGGTCTATGTGGTGCGCTGCGGCGACGAGCTGCGCTGCGCCAAGGTCTACAAGGAAGCCAACAAGCGCAGCTTCCGCCAGGCCTCCGAGTATCAGGAAGGGCGCAAGGTGCGCGGCAGCCGCCAGGCGCGCGCCATGGCCAAAGGCAGCAAGTACGGGCGCAAGGAGCAGGAGCAGGCCTGGCAGAACGCCGAGGTCGCTGCGCTGTTTCACCTGGCCAGTGCTGGCGTGCGGGTGCCCAAGCCCTATGACTTTCTCGATGGCGTGCTGCTGATGGAACTGGTCACCGATGGCGAGGGTGACGTGGCCCCCAGGCTCAACGACGTCGACCTGCACCCGGACGACGCCCGTGAATTCCATGCCTTCATGATCCAGGAGATCGTCAAGATGCTCTGCGCCGGCCTGGTGCATGGCGACCTGTCGGAATTCAACGTGCTGCTCGGCCCCGACGGCCCGGTGATCATCGACCTGCCGCAGGCGGTGGACGCGGCGGCCAACAACCATGCCTTCAGCATGCTCGAGCGCGACGTGCGCAACATGGCCGAGTACTTCGGCCAGTTCGCCCCCGAGCTGAGATACACCAAGTACGCCAAGGAAATGTGGGCACTCTACGAGGCCGGCAAACTGACGCCGCACACCCAGCTGACCGGCGAGTTCGCCGAACCTGAGGACGCCGCCGATATCGATGCGGTGATGCGCGAGATCAAGGCCGCCCTGGCCGAAGAAGCGAAGAAACAGGCGCTGCGCAACGCCGAAGACGAGCCCAAGGACGTCGAACCCACACCACCCTGGATGCGTTGAGAGGGGGCGTAGGGTGCGCCGTTCGCACCATCTTCACACTGCGCCCGGTGCCGCGGGTGGGACTTTATAACTGGCGCGGCCCTACGGTTGACGGTGCGACGAACACCCCGGCGCACCGCAGCCCACCCCTTCCTCCAATCCCTGCAGAATCGGACAATCCGGCCGGCTATCGCCTTGACAACTGTCGGCCAGCTCCACCAGCGTATCGCGTAACGCGCTCATCTCGGCGATCTTGCGTTCCAGTTCTGCGATATGTCCCTCGGCCAGCGCCTTCACATCGGCACTGGCGCGCTGCTTGTCCTGCCACAGGGCCAGAAGCCGGCCCACTTCCTCCAGAGAAAACCCCAGATCCCGCGCCCGCTTGATAAAGGCCAGGCGGTGCAGATCCGACGCGCTGTACTGCCGATAACCACTCTCCGACCGCCCGGCGCGCGGCAGCAGGTCGATGGACTCGTAGTAGCGGATCATCTTGGCGCTGAGGCCGGTGTGCTTGGCGGCTTGGCCGATGTTCATGGATGCAGCCTTCTTGTCGGCAGAAACTCCGCGTGACTATGCCAGAGGGTTGAACCCGAAATGAATCTTGAGTTGGCCGATGATCATGCTGATCCAGAATACCGTCAGGCTGAAGCAAGTGAAGTACAACCATATCGACAGGGGTAGGCTGACCCTGGGTTTGTTCAAGCCCAGGGTGTAGCGGAAGCTATAACGGTGCATCCGGCAGAAACGGTCGAAAGGGCTGACGGACTCCTGCCTGAAATCAGGAAGCCTGGAAAAGTATGGGTCGAGCCGACTTATCCCATGGAAGCACATGTAGATGCCGTTGAAGCCGCCGGCGACGAAAAGCAGCACCCAGACGAGGACCAGCACGATTTCCAGGGGCGATGCGTCACTCACGCCGGGATACGCCTAGGCAAAGGGGCCAATCTGTAAATACCTGCCGAGCGCCGCCAAGCCTAATGTGATCCAAATGATGGTGAGGCTGAAGAACGAGAAATACAGCCAGAGCGATAGACCCGCGCCTACAGTGGGGCGGCGTATGCCTAGCGAGTAGAGAAAACTGTACTTGTGCAATCTATAGAAACCATCGAATGGGCTCCGTGATTCCCAGCTTGGATCAGGCTTGCTGGAGAAGTACCTATCCAGCCTGCGAATCCCGAAGAAGGCAGCATAGACATGATTGAGGGTGCCGGTCACCAGTATGAGCAATAGGGTATTCGCCAGAACGGCCCTGACCGATAGTGTGGCGTCCATTATCGGCTCGATTCATCGTCCGCTGTGCCTACCTGTCGGGCCAGCTCAGCCTCCCGCTCTGCGATAGCACGCTCCAGTTCCGGGGAGCGCTTGGCCCATTGTTCGGGTGGCAGGGGGTTTGACCATTCCACCGCTTCTGGGGCGGTCAGGTCGGGGATATTGGCGAGTTTTCGGATCAGCAGTACCGCAATCCAGGGCAAACCGAAAATGGTCAGGCCGAGAAAGGTCATGCAGGCAGCACCGAACTGGCCTTGCTTCAGCTCGCGGAACAACTGCTGGAATGCCTCGATCCATGCCCCCAGGTAGCCGCCGCGCTGAACCTTCTCATAGGCGTCTTCACGGGTGGTATCAGGCACCGCCTCCGGGCCGATTTCCATAAAGCTGCGAATACATTCCCACTGCGCCATGGAGCCAGTGCCACCTCCGGTATTGAGCATCATCACCCAGCCCGGTTTGTTCTCCGAATAGGCCTCATGCTCCTGCCCTTCGAGGGGCAACCAGAGGATAAGTGCACCCTGCTTGCTGGCGCCGCCGGTATTGAGGCTAAGCGCGCTGGGGGACACAGCATGCACACGCTCCCAGGGAACGAACCAGTAGTTGCCGTCCGGCTCGGTCACGCAGACCTCACGGCGCTGTCGGTTGAAGCGCAGGGGCGGTGTCAGTGGTTTACGCCATTGCTTTATAAAAAAGTACCAAAGCGGCCCCATGATCGCCGCCCCCACCAATGGGATAATCCCCAGATAGACCCAAGTTACACCTGGAACGGCAGAAGAGCTTGCAACGACCCAAACAGAAATCGCAATGAATACGAGGGACATGGCATGCAGCGTCATCCACCCCCCCCCCATGGCGAAACTACCGATATCCAGATAAACCGAGTTTTTGCGCCAGATGATATTCATCAGATCCTGGGGTGGCTGCCCGGTTGGTATCGGCAAAGGGGCCAGATGCTCCTGTTGGCGGAGAAAGCCGCGTTCGATATCGCCGGCCTGTGCGTTCATTACTGATCCTCGGGAGTCAAGACTGTCCGTTCGACCTCAACGGCGGGTAGGCTGTCGCTGAGCAATGGGCCGTCGCTGCTGCCATGCTCGGTAATACTGGTACCACGGATGATATAGCGCATGCCCTGGGCACCACCGACCACTAGTTGGCGGGGTTAAGGGTGCCGGTCAGCATGGCCAGGGGGTTATGGTAGATCACCTGCAACTGCCAGTAGCTGCCCTCCGGCTGTGCCGGCAGCTTGCCGCTCAGGCGCAGGCCCATACCCTGATGGATGGACAGCCACTGGCTGTGCACAGCGGCCAGCCAGTGGTGGGTGCAGTCGGTGGTAGAGACACTCTCCGGCTAGGTCAGCAACCCGGGATGGCGAACATCGTGATCACGAAGCCACATCGAATCCGCGCAACGCAAAGAAGCTCTGCCCTTGAAACTGCTGTGCTGAGCGCTGCGCGACGCTGAACACGAGTCGATCATGGACGAAGTGTCCGAAGAAGCGATGCACGGACTCACTGACTTCTCTGGGGTTCTTGTCGAACCATTCCGACAGCAGTACCAGCCAGATATCGGCCTGCTCCCGCGTACCCGCTGCGCGCCAGCCCAGCTTGGGATTGTTCAGGGCCAGGCGCATGTCATTGGCCTCTTCATCGACCTCTTCCAGCCAGCCGAAGTCATCCCGTAGCCTGGCGCGCTCGTCGGTGATGGCTTGCAGGCGCTGTGTACGGTCATCACGTTGCGCCGCAGTTTCGCGAGAGATACCAAGCATGCCGCTCATGCTGCCCAGTGCACTGATGCGCAGGCGCTCTTCCTCTTCTGCCAGTTGTCGCAGGCGTTCCTGGTAGGGCCTCCACAGCGCGGCCAGCCAGCGGATGTACAGACGCATATGGGCGGCGAAGAGCAACTCCTGCGGGCGCATGGGGGCGACGGCATAGAAGGGCTTGACGCTCTTCAATTCGGCGATGCTGGTTTGCGCCTCGCGCTCATAATGGCGGCTCAGCCCTTTGGCGCTGGCCTGCTCGAAGTGATCGTTGAAGATAAAGAGAGAGGCAGTATCCGCATCGATTTCATACAGCTGATCCAACGAAGGAAATGGCGCCCCCGCTCTGCGCGCGGCGTGATACATCTCATGCAGGCTCACCAGGGCCAGTTCGGCACTGGGCTTCTGCTCCCCGGGGAGCAGGCTGCCGCCGATATCCTCGCTAACGCCGGGCATCCATTTCTCCCGCCAGTTGGCCTTGCTGCTGCCAAGCAGGCGAGCACGGCGGTAGAAGCGACGTTCATGGGCCGCCACCAGATGCAACGCCTGCTTGACGTGCTCGGGCAAGGGGCCGCCATCGTCCAGCACGGTGCGCACGGGCAAGGGCAGGTAAGGAAGGTCGACATGGCTGCGGTCAACACCATCGAAGAGCCCAGCAAAGAGGATAGTCAGCGTCTTGCCCTGATAGCGGTAAGTGCCGTCGGCGGGTTGCGGCTCACGGCTTAGCAGTTCATGCAGGAAGGCGCGTGCCAAAGTGGCGCCGTAATCGAAGCCATAGACGGTCAATTCGATCCGTTTGAGAAGGGGGCGACCGGTTTGTGCCTCGATCTTGCCTATTGCGTCATTGATGAAATCAATTGCGCCCTCGATACGCGTATCAGCGCCGGTCTTCAACAGCTCGGCTACGAAGGCGTTATCACGCACAGGAGCCAATAGCTCGACGCTGGCATCGATTAAAGCTCCCTGGAGCAACTTCCCCGCCTTGACAGGCTTTTGCAGAAAGGCCTTGAGGTCTCGGCTGATGCGTTCCCACCAACTGCGTTTGGCATCGAGGATATCCTTAGCAGTCTCGATGGCCTCATCCTTGACCGCGTCAGCCGGTATATCGCTGGCCGTCGACTCGAAGCTAGCTAGTCCACTATTGGCGATTAGATTCAAGTCAGCGGAAAAATCCTCACCCAGGCCGGATGCATAGAATTTTCTATATGAAAAGAGTGGATCCTGAGGCTGATTGGGTTGATCAAACTTATGTACAAGGAACAGTTTAGCGATGTTACTGACCCGCCCCGTTTGCATATCCTTGATGCGGTGACGCCCGAAGCCGTCGAAGAAAAAACCGATCCTCAAGGTATGTTCACAGGGCGCGATATGCGAGCTGCGTTGCGCAGGGTTGCAGCGTGCGGACATGGCCGCTGCCTGTTCGGCAATGGTGTTGCTCATGGCGTAGTACCTTCCTTGGGTGCTTCCTTGAGGTTTTCATAAGGGCTGTCCAGATTGGGGCTCCAGAACAGACGCACCTGATCCCCCGGAAAAAAGTGCACATGCAGATACTTGTCTTGCCGGGTGCGGTGCGGGTTGGGCACTTGCCGGGTGATGGTCTCTTTTTCAACGCCCTGGCGAACCTGTTCCCCGGTGCGTCCCTTGATCCACTGCACTGTCAGCACATCGCCTTCGATACGCGCGCAGCATACGGCCCCACCATTGCCACCCCAGGCCTCGTTGACGAAATAGCTGAAGACAGGTCTATCCGTATGGTTGTGTCCATACAGAATGGCGCCGGGCATACGGGTGTAAGCCCAGGCTGCATAGGTGAGCACCAGCGCTACCGGCAGCAACAATTTGATCAGCGATCTGGCCGAGGCCGGCAAGGCACGCCAGCGGCGGAGCCCTTTATTAATGCGGTTCATCTGCTACCTCCTGTTCGGGTGCTTCCTTGAAGTTTTCGTAAAGACTGTCCAGATTGGCGCTCCAGAACAGACGGACTTGATCACCGGGGAAGAAGTGCACATGCAGGTACTTGTCTTGCCGGGTACGAGGCGGGTTGGGCACTCGCCGGGTGATGGTTTCCTCCCGCAGCCCAGCCTCGTACTGAGCTTGGGTGGTGCTCTTGATCCATTGCACTGTCAGCACATCGCCTTCGATACGCGTGCAGCATACGGCCCCACCATTGCCACCCCAGGCCTCGTTAACGAAATAGCTGAAGACAGGGCGATCCGTATGGTTGTGTCCATACAGAATGGCGCCGGGCATGCGGGTGTAAACCCAGGCTACGTAGGTGAGCACTAACACTATCGGCAGCAGCAGTTTGATCAGCGATCTGGCTGAGGCCGGCAAGGCCCGCCAGCGGCGGAGCCCTTGATCAACGGGGTTCATCTGCCATCTCTTGTTCGGGGGCTTCCTTTAGTGCCTTGTAAGGGCTGCCTGGGGTGGGGCTCCAGAACAGACGTACCTGATCCCCCGGAAAGAAATGCACATGCAGGTAATTGTCTTGCCGGGTGCGGGGCGGGCTGGGTACTTGCCGGGTGATGGTTTCCTCACGCAGCCCAGCATCGTACTGGGCTTGGGTGGTGCTCTTGATCCATTGCACGCTCAGCACATCACCCTCGATACGTGAGCAGCAGGCGGCACCTCCTCCGCCAAAAGCCGATGCATTTCCACCCCAGGCTTCGTTGACGGCGTAGCTGAAGATGGGGCGGTCGGTGTGGTTGTGTACGTACAGAGTTGCGCCGGGCATTTGCCGGTAAGCCCAAGCCATACAAACCAGCAGTAACGCCCCCACTAGCAACAAACCGATCAGGCTTTTGTGTGGCGATGATGGCGCCCACTTCATCCCTGTTCGTCCCGCTCGGCGAGCGCGTTGGCGAGGGCCAGCCCCTCATGCTCCACGCGCTGCAGCATCAATGGCCAATCGGGATGCAGGCTTAACGATTGGCCACTCATCAAGCTGTAGAGCGCGTGGAAGGCTTGATCCGACTGCTGGCTCAAGCCTGCTTCTCGAGCGTGCGATAGTGCCTGGCTTACCTGATCCAGGCGCTCGCCATGGCAGTCGCTGAGAAATACCTGCGGGGCATGCTGTTGCAACTCCTCCACCAGCGCCTGGGCATGCAGATCGACACCCAGCGCTTCGACCAGCGCCTGGTCGAGTTCGATGGGGTGATAGGCAGGCACGCTGCCTTGCGCCAGGCCCTCGAAGCGCTGCCAGCCCTGGGCGCTCGGTAGCCACCAGTGTTCGATGGGCCCGAATAGCCAGGCGTGCCAGGGTTGTTCCTGGCGTGCATGAAGGACGGGCAGCACGTTGCGCGCGTAGCTGCGTATCAGCAGCGTGTCGCCATCGATGTCGCGGCAGGCGAGGGCATCGCCCAGGTGTTGCTGCAACTGCAGCATGCTCAGGCGGCTACTCAGCCAGCCATGCCGGGCAGCGGGTGCGAGCCGTTCGTATTGTTCTTGCAAGGCGCTGAACGGTTGGCCACTCAGTTCGACCATTGCCGGGCCTTCGTAGCGCAGATGCTCCATGTCTGCCTGGTGCAGCAACGGCCAGATACTATGCTCGGCCAGCAGCGCTTGGCGGGCATCGGTGGAGAGGAGGCCAAGCTCCACCACCATGGTCAGGCTATGGCTAGCGGCCAGCGCCTGTTCCCAGTCACTGCGCGAGACGTCCAGATCATTCATATCGAGATTCCTGCCAGGATTGCGTTACCTTCGCGCATGGCTTTGCGCAGGCATTCGAGGCAGATGCCCTTGGGGGGCGTTAACTTTTTTCCGGCCGTGACGCGTTCGAGCAAACTGCCCGCTTGGTCGCTATCGGCCATCCCCGGTATCACCGGCATCAAAATCTTCAACCCCGACCCTCTACCCGGCCCACCCCCCGAATTCATCTTGATCGTCGCCCCGCTCAGGGTCACGCCGCTCGGGTCGAGCTTGAGGAAGCTGCCGCCGCCAGAAGCCGTGAGTTCCATGCCGGCGTCGATCACCACCTTGCTGCCGGCGTTGTAGTGAATCTCGTTGCCGGCTTCGATGAACTGGCCGGTGCCGATCCTGTTGTGCTGGGTGACGGCGACGGTGAGGTGGTCGTTGGCGCGCACTTCCACTTTGCGGTCGAGGTCGGTGGTGCGGTGTTCTTCGGCCTTAAGCTCGGTGTAGCTGTTGGCTTCGACCGTATCGTGGCGCTCGTTGCCGACGCGGATCTTCTGGTTGTGCTCAATGTTCTCGTCCCAGTCGCGCTGGGCGTGGATGTAGATTTGCTCGGCGCCCTTGCGGTCTTCGATGCGAAATTCGTTGTAGCCGCCACCGCCGGGGCTGCTCAGGGTCTTGAACACGCTGCGGGTCTTGTTCGCCGGCAGGTCGTAGGGCACGACGTGCTCGGCGTGGTACAGGCAGCCGGTGATCAGCGGCTGGTCGGGGTCGCCTTCGAGGAAGGTGACCAGCACTTCCATGCCCACCCGGGGAATGGCGATGCCGCCGTAGGCCTTGCCGGCCCAGTTGGAGGCCACGCGCAGCCAGCAACTGGTGGTGTCGTTGCCCAGGCCTTCGCGGTCCCAATGGAACTGCACCTTCACCCGGCCGTACTGGTCGCAGTGGATTTCCTCGCCAGCCGGACCGGTGACCACGGCCGTCTGGCTACCCAGTACCTTGGGTTTGCGATGTTCGAGCGCCGGGCGGTAGGGAATGTCCCAGGGCGTGGCGGTGAAGCGGTTGCGGTAGCCCTGCTGGAAGCCATCGCCGGGCAGGGTGTTGCTGGTGACCGACTCCTCCAGCACCTGCGGCTGCTTGCCTTCGTGAATCACTTCATCGAGTAGCCACAGGTCATTCCACTGCTGGCGCGGGTGGCCGGCCAGGGCGAGGAAGTGGCCGCTGATCAGGTACGCATCGCTCTCGCCTTCGGCCAGTTCGTAGTCGCTGCGCAGGCGCTCCAGGCTGCGTTTGGCCAGGTGCTTGCCGCGTGTGCGGTCGGTAAAGCGACCAGGGTAGTCGTAGACTTCCAGCGCCGGGCTGAACTCGCTGCGGTAGTCCGCCTCCATCCTCAGTTTGGGCTGCTCGAAGTCGTAGTCGCGCCAGGTGGCATGGGTGCTGCGGGTTTCCAGGCGCACGCCGAAGGCGCGTACCACTTCGTGATCGGCGGCCAGACCGCTGCCTTGCTGGTAATTCAGCGGATCGAGCTTGGGGAAGACGCTGGCGTCGTCGCCGAACACCAGGCGGTGGCTGTCTTCGCTGTGCTGGAAATGGAAGCTGATGCCTTCTTCCTCGCACAGGCGCTGGATGAAGTGCAGGTCACTCTCGTCGTACTGCACGCAGTAGTCGCGTTCGGGGTAGAGGTAGCCGAGCTGGAACTGATAGGCGTCGCTCTGGATGCCGTGCTCTTCGAGGATCTGGCCGATGATCTGCGGCACGGTGAGGTGCTGGAAGATGCGCTGGTTGTGGCGATGAGCCAGATAGGCGAGCTGAGGCCGCAGGCTGATGCGGTAGCGCGTCAGGCGCTTGCCCGAGTCGCCCTGTTCGATGGCGTAGACCACGCCATGCACACCCTTGCCGGAGGGGCCGAAGGTCAGGTAGGCGGTCTGGTTGATCAGCGCGTCGAGGTCGAGATCGGCGCGCTGGCTGACCAGCTCGATATCGAAACGGTAGGGCTTGTTGAGCGCTTCGCGCCCCTCGAAGCTCAGTACCTGCAGGTCGTTGTCGACGGCGGGAATGGCGAGGGTGATATGCGCCTGGTTGGCATCCAGCATGCCGTGGCCTCCATCCTTGAGTTGGGCGAGGCCTGAAGGGTGCCGGACGCGGCGTCTCGGTTCAATGATGGCATTCCCATACTATGCACCGGGTCATGAAAAAAGCGCCGAGGCGTCCGGGCTCGCTCCCTTGCTAGAGGTCTTGCGGTTTCCAGCGGGTCAGCAACAGGGCGTTGCTCACCACGCTGATGCTGGACAGCGCCATGGCGGCGCCGGCGAGCATGGGGTTGAGCAGGCCGGCTGCGGCCAGGGGAATGCCGACCAGGTTATAGATGAAGGCCCAGAACAGGTTCTGGCGGATCTTGGCGTAGGTGCGTCGGCTGATTTCCAGCGCGGCGGGCACCAGGCGCGGGTCGCCGCGCATCAGGGTGATGCCGGCCGCGTGCATGGCGGCATCGGTGCCGCCGCCCATGGCGATGCCGACATCCGCGGCGGCCAGTGCGGGGGCGTCGTTGATGCCGTCGCCGACCATGGCCACGGTGCCGTGCTGGCGCAGTTCGCCGATCAGGCGCGCCTTGTCTGCCGGCAGCACCTGGGCGTGGGGCTGATCGATGCCCAGTGCGTCGGCAACGGCGGCGACGCTGCCCGGGTTGTCCCCGCTGATCAGGTGGCTGCCGATGCCCTGTTCGCGCAACTTGGCGATGGCTTGCACGGCGCCGTCCTTGAGCGTGTCACCGAAGGCCAGCAGGCCCAGCAGACGCGGCGTCTCGCCGGTTTCGATCAGCCAGGACAGGGTGCGGCCTTCGGCCTCCCATGAGCGGGCGTATTCGGCCAGCGGGCCGCTTGGCAGGTGCAGCTCGTCGAGTAGGCGATGGCTGCCCAACTGCAGCGCACGGCCACTCACCGTACCGGCGATACCGCGGCCGGGCAGGGCGCGGCTGTCGCTGAGCGCGGGCAGGGCGATCTGTCGTTCGGCGCAACGTTGCAGCACGGCCTTGGCCAGGGGATGCTCGCTGCCCTGCTGCAGGCCGCCGGCCAGGCGCAGCAGTTCGTCCTCGCTGGCCTCGGCCAGGCCGATATGGACGATGCGCGGCTTGCCTTCGGTGAGGGTACCGGTCTTGTCGAAGGCGATGGTGTCGACGGCGTGGGCCACTTCCAGCGCTTCGGCGTCCTTGATCAGGATGCCGTGGCGCGCGGCGACGCCGGTGCCGGCCATGATCGCGGTCGGCGTGGCCAGGCCCAGCGCGCAGGGGCAGGCGATCACCAGCACCGCCACGGCGTTGAGCAGGGCGTTTTCCAGTGGCGCGCCGAATGCCAGCCAGCCGAGCAAGGTGGCCAGGGCGACCAGCAGCACCGCCGGGACGAAGACCTGGCTAACCTTGTCCACCAGCTTCTGGATCGGCGCCTTGGCCGCCTGGGCGTCTTCCACCAGGCGGATGATGCGTGCCAGCACGGTTTCCGCGCCCAGGGCGGTGGTTTCCACCAGCAGGCGGCCTTCACCGTTGATGGCGCCGGCGGTGACCTTGTCGCCCGGCTGCTTGGCCACCGGCAGGCTTTCGCCGCTGATCAGTGCCTCGTCGGCGTGGCTGTGTCCCTCCGTCACGCGCCCGTCCACCGGAAAGCGTTCGCCCGGTTTGACCAGCACCTGGTCGCCGAGCGCCAGGGCCTCGATGGCCACGTTTTCCTCGCGGCCGTCGATCAGGCGCACGGCGCGATCCGGGCGCAGCGCCTGCAGGGCGCGGATGGCGCTGGCGGTCTGGCGTTTGGCGCGGCTTTCCAGGTACTTGCCGAGCAGGATCAGGCTGATGATCACCGCCGAGGCCTCGAAATACAGGTGCGGCATGCCGCCAGGCGGCGTTACGGCCCATTGATACAGGCTCAGGCCGTAGCCGGCGCTGGTGCCGATGGCCACCAGTTGATCCATGTTGCCGGCACGCGCCTTGAGCGCCTGCCAGGCGGCGCGATAGAAGCGTGCGCCGAAGATGAACTGCACCGGCGTGGCGAGCAGGAACTGCAGCCAGGCCGGCAGCATCCAGTGCAGGCCGAAGGGCTCCACCAGCATCGGCAGCACCAGCGGCAGGGTCAGGGCAATGGCCGCCAGCAGTGTCAGGCGCTCGCGGCGCAGGCGACGGTGTGCGTCGTCGGTGCTCGGGCGAGCGTCGGGCAGGGTGGCTTTGTATCCGGCAGCGACCACGGCCTTCACGGCCTGCTGCGGATCGAAACCGGCGAGCACCTGCAGGTGAGCCTTCTCGTCGGCCAGGTTGACCGCCACCTGGCGGATGCCGGGCACCTTGTGCAGGGCGCGTTCGATACGGCCGACGCAGCTGGCGCAGGTCATGCCCTCGATGCCCAGTTCCAGCGGCTGGCTGGGTACGGCGTAGCCTGCGTCCTCGATGGCGGCGATCAGCTGCGTCAGGCTGGCGCCCGGCGCTTCGACGCGTGCCTGCTCGCTGGCCAGGTTGACGCTGGCGCTGGTCACCTGTGGCAGCTTGCGCAGTGCGCGTTCGACACGTCCGGCGCAACTGGCGCAGGTCATGCCCTGGATCGGCAGGTCGAAGGTGGTCATGGTCGGGCTCCCTGTAACGGCATGGCTACAGGATCAACCTTGACCCCATGGCAAGGTCAAGCCTTCAGTGCGAGGGCGGCGCGGCATGCAGTCGCAGGCCGCTGCTGTCCATGGCGATGCGATAACGCCGGACCTCGCCTGCGTACAGGTCCAGCGCCTCGCCATTGAGCTGGGCGATCCCGCCCTCGCAGGAGCCGCTGCCGGTCAGGCCGAGGCGCAACGAGACCTTGCCCGGTGGCAGGTTGAACGCCACCGACTGGCCCTGGTGCAGACGTGCGGCCATCTGGTCATACAGATACAGCGCCACCTCGCAGGTGGTGGCCACCTCGAGACGCTCGCGCGAGACGATCAGCACCGCATAGCCTTCGCCTTGGGTCGTGGTAGGCAGCGGGGCCAGGGGTTGGGCGGCGAGCGTCGGGCTCAGCAGGGCGGCGAGCAACAGAACGGGGCGCATGGCGACTCTCCCTTCGGTGGTCTACAGAGCTTGGCCGATATGGTGGGATGAGCAAGTGATCCAGGCCAGGGGCTTGACCTTGCCATGGTGGCAAGCTTGAGACTGGCTGCAGGCAAATCAACCTCAAGGAGTTGGCAGATGCAGATTTTCAAGGTGAGTGGCATGTCCTGCGGGCACTGCGTGCGGGCCATCGGCGAAGCGATCAGGGCGCTGGATGCGGCGGCCGAAGTACAGGTCGAGCTGGCGAGCGGTGAAGTGCGGGTGGCCAGCCGGCTGAGTCAGGAGCAGTTGCTGGCGGCGATTCGCGAAGAGGGCTACGAGGCGCAGCCAGCCTGAGCACCCTTCGGCCCGGAGCCCTGCCGAGCGCAGGGCTCCATGGCGATGCTATGTCCAGGCTGTCAGCAGCCCCCTGAAGCAGCTGTCGACCATTGCCGGGGTGTCGAGCTGCGGATCGAACAGATTGGGGTCGCGCAGCCAGTCGCTGAACAGGCCGACGATCAGCGCATGCAGGGTGCGCGCCGCCAGGCGAGGGGTGATGCCCGGCTGCAGCAGGGGCTGCACCGCCTCCTGGGCGAACTGGCGTTCGCACAGGTCGATGAACTGATTGATGAAGGCTTCGTGACGCTCCTCGGCTTCACGCAGCTCTTCGGTGAACTCGCAGCGCCGCAACAGGATGGTGAAGATGCGCCGGCGTTGCTCGTCCTGCACCAGGTTGGCCATGGCCTCGACGCACAGATCGCGCAGCATCTGCAGAGAGACAAGGCTGTCGGCCGCCTCCAGCTGCTCGGCCAGCGGCTCCAGCGGCAGGCGCACCTGGTTGAGCATTTCGTGAAACAGGTGCGCCTTGTTCTGAAAGTGCCAGTAGATGGCGCCGCGCGTCACGCCGGCGCGTCGTGCCAGCTGCTCCAGGCTGGTATGGGCCACCCCCTGTTCGAGAAACAACTGCTCCGCTGCGGCGAGGATGGCGCAGCGGGTTTTCTCCGCATCTTCTTTGGTTCTACGCATGGCGCTCCGGTTAATTGAAGCTAGGCTTTTTTTGGTGCCGAGTGTACCGATTTTACCCTGCCAGCTGGTGGCGCAGCGTGACCGTCCGGTCCGTTGCGCCTCTTCTGCAGTGCGTGTCGCCAAGGAGAGGAGTTCCCCATGCCGCTCGTTCGTCTGCTGCGTTGCTGCCTGCCCTTCAATCTAGCTCTGTTGTCGTCGGTTGCACTGGCTGCCGATGCGCCGCCAGCCGCGGTGACGGTGGAGCGCGTGGTGGCCGGCGAATTGCCGATCGTGCTGGAGTACCCGGCCCGCACCACGGGCTATCGCGAGGTGCAGGTACGCGCGCAGGTCGGCGGCATCCTGCAGGAACGCACCTATCAGGAAGGCAGCCGGGTGCAGAAGGATCAGGTGCTGTTTCGCATCGACCCGCGCCCCTACGAGGCCGCCCTGGCTCGTGCCAAGGGCGCGCTGGCGCAGGAGCAGGCGCGTTTCCGACAGACCGACCGCGACCTCAAGCGCATCCGTGAACTGCAGAAGAAGGGCTTCGCCAGCGAGAGCGAGCTGGACAATGCGGTGTCCAACTTCGAGCAGAGCAAGGCCAATATCGAGGCGGCCCAGGCCGAGGTGCAGTCGCGCCAGATCGACCTCGACTACACCACGGTGAAGGCGCCGATCACCGGCATCACCAGCAAGGAGAGCGTCTCCGAAGGCAGCCTGATCGTCGCTGGCGACCCCAGTGCCAGCCTGCTTACGCAGATCACCCAGCTCGACCCGATCTTCGTCAATTTCGCCTATCCGGATGCCGAGGCCGAACGCCTGCGGCGCGAGCTGTCCGAGGGCAGCCTGGTGCCGCCGGCCAGCGGCAAGCTCAGTGTGGAGGTGCACTTCGGCGACGGTTCGGCCTATCCGGTGCCCGGCGAGGTGGACTTCACCGACAGCCTGATCGATCGCGGTACGGGCACCGTCAGTGCCCGCGGCGTGGTGCCCAACCCCGATCAGAAGCTGCTGCCGGGGCAGTTCGTGCGCGTCAAGGTCAAGGGGCTGACGCGCCCGCAGGCCATCACTGTGCCCGAGCGGGCCGTGGCTCAGGGGCCGCGCGGCACCTTCGTCTACGTCGTCGACGATCAGGGCATCGCGCGCATGCGCCAGGTCGCCACGGGCGATACATCGGGCGGGCGCTGGCTGCTTCTGTCCGGGGTCAGCGATGGTGAGCGGGTGATTGTCGATGGCCTGGCCAAGGTGCGTCCGGACAGCCCGGTGCAGGTCGAGGAGGCGAAGGCGGCCACGGCCCAGACCCCGGCTCAGGAGTAACGGCCATGATCTCGCGCTTCTTCATCGATCGCCCGGTATTCGCCACCGTCATCTCCATCGTCATCGTGCTGGCGGGCCTGGCCGCCATGCGCGCGCTGCCCATCGCCCAGTACCCGGAAATCCTGCCGCCTCAGGTCTCGGTTTCGGCCGCTTATCCCGGCGCCAGTTCGCAGGTGATCGCCGAGACCGTGGCGGCGCCGCTGGAGCAGGCGATCAATGGCGTCGAGGACATGATCTACCAGCTGTCCAACTCGTCCAGCAGCGGGGCGATGAGCCTGACGGTTTATTTCGAGGTGGGTACCGACCCCGATCAGGCCACCATCAACGTCAACAACAAGGTGCAGGCGGCGCTGGCCAAGCTGCCCGAGGAGGTGCGCCGCCAGGGCGTGAAGGTGGAGAAGAAGTCCTCCGACATTCTCCAGGTGATCACCCTCTACTCGCCGGATGACTCGCGTGACCCGATCTTCATCAGCAACTACGCCCTGATCAACGTCATCGACGAGCTCAAGCGCCTGCCCGGCGTGGGCGATGCCAGCCAGTTCGGCTCCAAGGACTATTCCATGCGCATCTGGCTGCGCCCGGACAAGCTGGCGCAGTACAACCTCACGCCCACCGATGTGGTGAACGCCATCCGCGAGCAGAACTCGCAGTTCGCCGCCGGCAGCTTCGGCCAGCAGCCGCTCAAGGAGCCGCAGGACTTCACCTACACGGTCACCACCCAGGGCCGCTTCACCGATCCCAAGGAGTTCGAGAACGTCATCCTGCGCACCGATGCCACCGGCGCCAGCCTGCTGCTCAAGGACGTGGCCCGGGTCGAACTGGGGGCGCAGGACTACTCGCTGGTCACCACCCTGAACGGCCAGCAGAACGCCGCCTTCGGCATCTACCTGCAGCCCGGCGCCAACGCCCTGGACACCGCCGAAGCAGTGCAGCGCACCATGGAGCGCCTGAGTAAGCGCTTTCCCGAGGGCATCGCCTACAAGATTCCCTACGACACCACCAAGTTCGTCCAGGTCTCCATCGAGGAGGTAATCCACACCTTCTTCGAGGCGCTGGTGCTGGTGGTGCTGGTGGTATTCATCTTCCTGCAGAACTGGCGCGCCACGCTGATTCCGGTGCTGGCCATTCCGGTGTCGCTGGTCGGCACCTTCGCCGGGATGTACATGCTGGGTTTTTCCATCAACCTGCTGACCCTGTTCGGCATGGTGCTGGCCATCGGCATCGTGGTGGACGACGCCATCGTGGTGATCGAAAACGTCGAGCGGGTGATGCGCACCCAGGGGCTCGGCCCGCGTGAGGCGTCGATCAAGGCGATGGAGGAGGTCACCGGGCCGATCATCGCCATCGTCCTGGTGCTCTGCGCGGTGTTCGTGCCGGTGGGGTTCCTCGGTGGCCTGGCCGGGCAGATGTACAAGCAGTTCGCGATCACCATCGCGGTGTCGGTGGTGATTTCCGGGATCGTCGCCCTGACCCTTTCGCCCGCACTCTGCGCCCTGTTGCTCAAGCCCGGCCATCATGAGCCGGCGGCGCCCTTCCGCGCCTTCAACCGCTTCTTCGACAAGGCCACCGAGGGCTACGGCGCCGGGGTGCGCTTCTTCCTCAAGCGCTCGCTGGTCGGCCTGCTGCTGTTCGGCGGCATGATCGCGCTGATCATGCTGCTATTCGCACGGGTGCCCGGCTCGCTGGTGCCCGACGAGGATCAGGGCTACGTGATCAACGCCTACTACCTGCCGCCGGCCGCCTCGCTCAATCGCACCGAGGCGCTGAGCAGTGCGGTGAGCCAGCAGTTGATGGAGCACCCGGCGGTGGAGGATGTGGTGACCTTCGCCGGTTTCGACGTGCTCACCTTCGGCGTGCGCAGCAACGCCGGGGTGTCCTTCGTGCCACTGAAGGACTGGAGCGAGCGACGCACGCCGGAGCTCGATGCGCGCAACCTGACCCACGAGTTCATGGGCATGGGCGCCGCGCAGAAGGACGGCCTGGTGCTGTCGTTCAACCCGCCGCCGATCACCGGCATGAGCACCACTGGCGGCTTCGAATCCTACATTCAGGATCGTTCCGGTGGCAGCGTCGAGCAGCTCGGCGAGAAGGTGCAGGCCTTCGTCCAGGCTGCCAGCCAGCGTCCCGAACTGGCCGGCGTGCAGAGCACCTTCAGCGCCAACGTGCCGCAGTACTACATCGACCTGGATCGCACCAAGACCCGCGCGCTCGGCGTGAGCGTCAGCGACGTGTTCACCGCCATGCAGGCCACCTTCGGCAGTTACTACGTCAACGACTTCACCCTCTTCGGGCGTACCTGGCAGGTCAGCCTGCAGTCCGAATCGGAGTTCCGCCGCAAACCGGAGGATCTGGGCCAGGTCTACGTCCGTTCCAGCACCGGCGATCTGGTGCCGCTGTCGACCCTGCTGCGGGTGCGGCGCATCCTCGGGCCGGATTCCTATGACCGTTTCAACGTCTATCCCTCGGCCAAGGTACTCGGCGGCCCGGCGCCCGGCTACAGCTCGGGGCAGGCGCTGGCGGCCATGCAGGCGGTGGCCGACGAGGTGCTCGGCGAGGACTACAGCCTGGGCTGGATCGGCTCGGCCTATCAGGAACTGGCGACTCAGGGCTCGGGCGCCCAGGCCTTCGTCTTCGGCCTGATCCTGGTGTTCCTGATCCTGGCGGCGCAGTACGAGCGCTGGACGCTGCCGCTGGCGGTGGTCACTGCGGTGCCCTTCGCGGTGTTCGGGGCGATTCTCGCGGTGTGGCTGCGCGGCATCCAGAACGATGTGTACTTCCAGGTCGGCCTGGTCACCCTGATCGGTCTGGCGGCGAAGAACGCCATCCTCATCGTCGAGTTCGCCGTGCTGCTGCGCGCCGAAGGCAAGGGTATCTTCGACTCGGCGCTGGAGGCGGCCAAGCTGCGTTTCCGCCCGATCGTCATGACCTCGCTGGCGTTCATCCTCGGTTGCGTGCCGCTGGCAATCAGCTCCGGGGCCGGCTCGGCCAGCCGCCACTCCATCGGCACCGGGGTGATCGGCGGCATGCTCGCGGCCACATTGCTGGCCACCTTCCTCATTCCCATGTTCTACCTGCTGGTGGAGACCGGGGCGCAGCGCCTGAGTCGTCGCGGCAAGGCGCAGGTGGGAGACGAGGCGCATTGAGACATGGCGGGCCGCTATCTGGCGGCCCGGCCTTCCGTCGAGCGTGCGGTCGGTGAGATGATTAGTCGGCTAACAAATAGCCCGGAACGCTCATGAACCTCCGCACGCTTCTGATTCTCGGCGCGCTCTGCGCCTTCGGCCCGCTGGCCATTGATTTCTACCTGCCAAGTTTCCCCACCCTGGCGCAGCAGTTCGCCACCGACGTCGAGCATGTGCAGCTGTCGCTGGCGGCCTACTTCGTCGGCATCGCCATCGGTCAGCTGTTCTACGGCCCGCTGGCGGATCGCTACGGCCGGCGCGTGCCGCTGCTGGCGGGGGTGGCGCTGTTCACCGTGGCCTCGCTGGCCTGCGCCCTGGCGCCGAGCCTGGAATGGCTGATCGGGGCGCGCTTCGTGCAGGCCCTGGGCGGCTGCGCCGGCATGGTCATTACCCGCGCAGTGGTGCGCGACCTGTGCGATCCGCTGGCTTCGGCCAAGGTGTTCTCGCAACTGGTGCTGGTGATGGGCCTGGCGCCTATCCTCGCGCCGCTGGGTGGTGGTCTGCTGCTGAAAACCCTCGGCTGGCCCTGGATCTTCCACAGCCTGGCGATCTTCTCCGGCCTGTGCCTGCTGGCCGTGCTGCTGTGGCTGCCGGAAACCCGTCCGCAGCATCTGCAGCCCGCGCCCCTGAGCGGCGCCTTCGGCCAGTACCGGGCCCTGCTCGGCAATGCGCCGTTCATGGGTTACAGCCTGGCCGGTGGTGTGGCCATGGCCGGGATGTTCGCCTACATCGCCGGCTCGCCTTTCGTCTTCATCGAGCTGTACGGCGTGCCGGCCGAGCATTACGGCTGGTTGTTCGGCAGCAACGCGGCGGGCTTCGTGCTCATGGCGCAGGTCAATGCGCGTCTGGTGCTGCGCGGCGGCCCGGCGCTGTGGCTGCGGCGCATGGTGCTGGTGTATCTGGCCAGCGGCCTGTGCCTGCTGGCGCTGGCGTTGTGGCAGCCGGCGCAGCTGTGGCCGCTGCTGATCCCACTGTTCGTCTGCGTGGCCAGCCTGGGCTGCGTGCTGCCCAATGCCACGGCGTGTGCCATGGCCGGGCAGGGCCGGCATGCCGGCAGCGCATCGGGTCTGCTGGGTAGCATGCAGTTCAGCGTGGCGGCCAGCGCCTCGGCACTGGTGGCCTTCCTGCATGATGGCTCGGCCATGCCGATGGCCCTGGTGATCGCCCTGTGTGGCGGCGTCGCCTGTGCTTTCGCCTGCTGGAGCAAGCGCTTCGTGGTCTGATACGGCGCGTTACAGGCGGGCTGCCTTGAAGGTGTCGCAGCGTCCCGGCTGGCCCGTCTCGAAGCCGGTGCTGAACCAGCGCACGCGTTGCTCCGAGGTGCCGTGGGTGAAGGCATCCGGTACCACCTGGCCTTGCGTGCGCTTCTGCAGGCGGTCGTCGCCGATGGCGCTGGCGGCATTCAGCGCCTCTTCCAGATCGCCGGGTTCGAGCCAGTCGTGGCGGCGCTGGGCATGGTGGGCCCAGACGCCGGCCAGGCAGTCGGCCTGCAGTTCCTGACGCACCAGCAGGCCGCCGTCGCCCTCGACCCGCTCGCCGCGCTGGCGAGCCGCGTGAACCCTGGCCGAGACGCCGAGCAGGGTCTGCACATGGTGGCCGACCTCATGCGCGATCACGTAGGCCCGGGCGAAGTCGCCGGCGGCGGCGAAGCGCTGCTCCATCTCGCGAAAGAAGGTCATGTCGAGGTAGACCCGCTGATCGCCCGGGCAGTAGAAGGGGCCGACCGCCGAGCTGGCGAAGCCGCAGGCCGAGTTCACGCCGCCGGAAAACAGCACCAGCTGCGGGTCGCGATACTGCTGGCCGGCGCTTTGGAACAGCTCGCGCCAGGTGTCTTCAGTGTCGCCGAGAATGGCGCGGACGAACTCGCGCTGCTGGTCATTGGCGGCCGGTACGCCACCTGACGGGCCGACCTGGGACTGGGTGGCCTGGTCGGCGATCTGGCCGAGAATCTGCAGCGGGTCCTGGCCCATCATCAGGCTGACGATGACCACCAGGGCGACGCCGCCCAGGCTCAGGCCGCCGCCCACGCGTCTGCCGGTGCGGCCACGGGCATCCACCACGTTGTCGCTGCGTCTGCCGCGTTGCCAGCGCATCGTTCGCTCCCCTGATCGGTCGTTGCGGTAGGTGCGGTCAGTTGCCCGGATAGTCGCTCAGCACGACATCCTGGCGTTGGTTGTCCAGGCCGATCACCTGGTAGGCATCGACACGGTCGCCGTACTCCATGCCGGGCGAGCCCATGGGCATGCCGGGCACGGCAGCACCGATCAGGTCGACGCGCTTACGCAGCTTGAGAATGTCGGCGGCCGGTACATGGCCTTCGACGAACTTGCCGTCGATCACCCCGGTGTGACAGGACGCCAGACGTGGCGGGACGCCGAGCCGCTGCTTAACCGCGCTCATGTCGGCCTCGACATGGTCGTTGACGGTGAAGCCGTTGTCCTGCAGATGATCGATCCAGGCCTTGCAGCAGCCGCAGTTGGCGTCGCGATGCACGTCGATGGTCAGGGCTTCGCCGGCCTGGGCCAGGCTGGTGAAGAGAAAGAGGGCGAGCAGTGAACGGCGCATGGCAAGGCTCCAGGGAAAACGAATGCCCAGCATAGCGCCGGCTGTGGCATGGCCCAAGCCATTGCGACTATGCGTCGCGACCGACGGCGGCCTATGCTGCGTGCATCCTTGGCTACCGGGAACCCGTCGATGCTGCTTGCACGAATCGTCCTGCTGATCCAGATCGCTGCCTTGGTCGGCTTGGGGCTGGCCTATTTCATCCGCCCCGAAGAAATGACCAGCCTCAGCGGCGCGCTGCTGATGAGCAACGCCGCGGTGACCGAAGTCCGGGCCTACTACGGAGGGCTGCAACTGGGGCTGGCGGCCTACCTGGCGATGGCGCTGATGCGCCAGGACCTGCTGCGTCCGGCCTTGATCCTGCTGGTGCTGCTGTACAGCGTGCTGGCGCTGGCGCGCATTGCCGGGCTGTGGCTCGATGGCGGCACGCAGCAGACCTTCAACCTCTACGCGCTGCTGCTCGAGGTGGTCTCGGCCGGCCTGGCCTGGTGGGCGTTGCGCGGCTTGTCACGCTGAACCGTAGCCCGGATTGCATCCGGGCTACGGCAGGTGCTTCAGCGCCGTTCCAGCAATACACCCGCTTCCATATGGTGGGTGTAGGGGAACTGGTCGAACAGGGCGCAGCGCGTCACCTGGTGGGTGTCGCTCAGCTGGGCGATGTTGGCGGCCAGGGTCTCGGGGTTGCAGGAGATGTACAGGATGCGCTCGAAGCGCCGGGTCAGCTCGCAGGTGTCCGGGTCCATCCCGGCGCGCGGCGGGTCGACGAAGACGCTGCCGAAGTCGTAGCTTTTCAGGTCGATGCCGGCCAGGCGGCGGAACGGGCGCACCTCGTTCAGCGCCTGGGTCAGCTCCTCGGCGGACAGGCGCACCAGCTCGACGTTGTTCACGCCGTTGTCAGCCAGGTTGGCCAGGGCGGCGTTCACCGAGGTCTTGCTGATTTCGGTGGCCAGCACGCGCCGCGCGCGGGTGGCCAGCGGCAGGGTGAAGTTGCCGTTGCCGCAATACAGCTCCAGCAGGTCGTCATCGCGTTCGCCTAGAGCCTCATACGCCCAGCCCAGCATCTTCTCGCACACCGCGCCGTTGGGCTGGGTGAAGGCACCTTCCGGCTGGCGATAGCGGAAGCGGCGCCCGGCCACGGTGAGTTCCTCTTCCACGTAATCGCGGCCGATCACCAGGCGCTGGCCACGCGAGCGGCCGACCAGGCAGACGTTCAGCTCGCTGGCCAGTTTTTCCGCCGCGGCCTGCCAGGCCTCGTCCAGCGGGCGATGGTAGGCCAGGGTGATCAGCGCGTCGCCAGCCAGGGTAGTGAGAAATTCCACCTGGAACAGCTTGAACGACAGCGCCTCGCTGGCCTGCCAGGCGGCGCGCAGGCGCGGCATCAGCTCGTTGATGCGCAGGCTGGCGATGGGGAAGTCGTCGAGCAGGATCGGCGTGTGCTTGTCGCCCGGCGCGAACATCGCGTAGTGGCGCTGGCCGTCTTCACGCCACAGGCGGAACTCGGCGCGCAGGCGGTAGTGCTCGCGCGGCGAATCGAACACCTCGGGCTCGGGCGCGGCGAAGGGGGCCAGCAGCTCGATCAGGCGCTGCTTCTTCTCGGCGAGCTGGGCGTCGTA
>NZ_JAODYT010000033.1:0-49251 GCF_029834875.1 Pseudomonas sp. GD04158
CCACCCCGGCAACTCCAGCCACCCCGTCCTGAGTTTCTCGGGACTGAAAACGCCCGGCCTAGTGCCGGGCGTTTTCGTTTCTCGCCCCAGGGGAGCGCCCAGCCAGCAATGCGCCTCAGGCTTCCAGATAGCGCTGCGCCAGATGCTCGACAGTGCCTCGTGACGGCTGCGCCAGATGGGGCGCAACGAGCATCATGATCTGGTACACCACCAGGCGTACTTCGCCTTCCTGATCGAGGATGCGCTGGTAGTCGAGGGAGAACAGCAGGGTCAGGGTGATCTGCTCCACCAGCTGACCGAGCGCCTGGGTGCCGCTGACCAGCTGCCCGTCGGCCATCAGCCGGGCGAGCAGGGCCGCCAGCGTGCGTTTGAGTGCATTCAGCCAGTGACGGATGCCGCGCGCCAGTTTCGGCAGGCGCCCCGCCAGGTTGGACAGGTCCTGGAACAGAAAGCGGTACTGCGCCAGGCGTTCGACGATCAGGTGCAGGAACAGCCAGTAATCCTCGACGTCCAGCTCGGCATCGGCTGGTGGATCGAGCAGCGGCGCCATCTCGGCCTGGAAGCGTTCGAACAGCTCCAGCACCAGCGGCTCCTTGCCGTGAAAGTGGTAGTAGAGATTGCCCGGGCTGATGTCCAGCTCGTTGGCGATCTCCAGGGTCGAGACGTTGGGTTCGCCCTGTTCGTTGAACAACTGCAGGGCGGCTTGCAGGATGCGCTCGCGGGTCTTCATCCGTGGCTTCTTGTTGGTCGTGGCGCGGAAAGGGTGACGATAACCGGCCGGCAGATTGCCGGCCATGGCTTTCAACGGATATGCACGTAGGTGCCGGGGGCCGCCTCCATCGGCGGATGGTTCTGGTTGCCCAGCACCATCACGGTTTCGCGCTGCTCACCGGAGCGCGCCTGGATCCACTCCAGCCACTGCGGCCACCAGCTGCCCTGCTGATGCTGGGCGTCGTGGAACCAGGCGCGCGGGTCCGAGGTGAGCTTGGCATTCTCGTAGTAGTTGGCCTTGGGGTTGCCCGGCGGGTTGAGGATGCTCTGGATATGGCCGCTGTTGGACAGGACGAAACGGCGGTTGCCGCCCAGCAGCAGGGTCGAGCGATAGACCGCGTCCCAGGGGGTGATGTGGTCGTTGATGCCGGCCACGCTGAAGCTGTCGACGTTGACCTTGGTCAGATCCACCGGCGTACCGCACACCTCCAGACCGCCGGCACGGCGCAGCGGGTTGTGCTTGAAGAAGTCGAGCAGATCGCCATGCAGGGCGGCCGGCAGGCGTGTGTTGTCGTTGTTCCAGTAGAGGATGTCGAAGGCCGGCGGCTGCTTGCCGAGCAGGTAGTTGTTGACCCAGTAATTCCAGATCAGGTCATTGGGGCGCATCCAGGCGAACACCCTGGCCATGTCGCGACCGTCCAGCACGCCCTGCTGATAGGAGCGGCGCTTGGCCGATTCCAGCGTCTGTTCATCGGCGAACAGCATGGCCGGGCTGTCGATCTGGCTGTCCAGCAGGCTGACCATGTAGGTGGCGCTGGATACCTTGCGCAGCTGTCGGCGCGCCTGCAGATGGCCCTGCAGCGCGGCGATGGTGAGGCCGCCGGCGCAGGCGCCGAGCAGGTTGACCTCCTTGCTGCCGCTGATGGCGCGGCAGGCCTCGATGGCTTCCTCGACGGCCTGCACGTAGCTCGACAGACCCCATTCGCGATGGCGCGGGTCGGGGTTGCGCCAACTGATCATGAAGGTCTGCAGCCCGTTCTTCAGGGCGTACTGGACGAAGCTTTTGTCGTTGGACAGGTCGAATATGTAGTACTTGTTGATCTGCGGCGGCACGATCAGCAGCGGGCGCAGGTACTGCCTTTCGCTCATCGGCTTGTACTGGATCAGCTCCAGCAGCTCGTTGCGAAACACCACCGCGCCGGGCGTGCAGGCCAGGTTGCGACCGACCTCGAAGGCGTGCTTGCTGACCTGGCTGGGCAGGCCGTTGTTGTGCAGCAGATCGTCGAACAGATGGCGCACGCCCTTGAGCAGGCTGCTGCCGCCGGTGTTGAACAGTTCCTTGACCGCCTGCGGATTGAGCGGGCTGTTGGATGGCGACAGGGCATCGCTCATCAGGGAGGCGAGAAAGCGCGCGCGGGCGCGATCGTCCGGGGACAGGTCGCTGTCGTCGATCCAGGCGCTCAGTTGCTTCTGCCAGGCCAGATAGGCCTGCAGGCTGCGCCGATAGAAGGGGTTGAGGTGCCAGGTGGGGTCGGCGAAACGCGCGTCCTGCGGATTGACCTTGTGCAGGGTGTCGCCGAGCAGCACCCGGCCGAGCTGGCTGCCGAAGGCCAGCAGATGACGGCTGCTGCGCACCGGGCTCTTCAGCCCCTGCACGGCGAGCAGGCGCATGGTGGATAGCAGATCGCGTCCGCGGACGCCGACCACGGCGCTCTGGGCGTTCATGAAGGTGGCAGGTGCCGGCAGGGGCGCCGGATTCGACTTGTCTCGCATGGGGCAACACTCCGTCGTCAAACCGTCTAGAGACTTCAAGGCACGGGTTCAGGGCTTAACGTGTGCCTTCGCCTACGTCCAGCTTTTTCAGCAAGCCCTGTACCAGACGCGCAGGAAGTGCATTCCAGACCGCCGCGTCGGAAATGTCAGAGGCCACTGGCGGCCCCTTGGTCGAGCAACGCGACCATTGCGCACTCTGCTGGTGCGGTCAATGCTGGCGCAATGGTGCAGGCTGCGGGTGCATCACCGCACGCTGACGTTCCTCCTCGAGAAACTTCATGATGATGGGCGCCACGGCTTCGGCGCGGGTCACCAGGAACAGGTGGCCGTCGTCGATCACGTGCAGCTCGGCGTTGGGGATGCGCCAGGCCAGCAGGCGCATGTTGATCAGCGGGATCAGCGGATCGTCGTCGCCGGCCATCACCAGGGTGGGCTGACGAATCTTGTGCAGCCAATGGATGCTGGTCCAGCCGAGGCCGGCGAACAGCTGCCAGTAGTAGCCCATCTTGCCGCCGGAGCGCACCTTGCTGGCATGCGCCATGGCCAGCTTGGGATCGCGGCGGAAGGCACCGCCGTAGATATCCGGGGCGATGCGCACGCCATAGGACGGCTGGATGTAGCGCCGCGGACTGGCCATGCGCCAGAGCACCTTGGGCTTGCCCGGCACCATCACCGCGCCGGCCGAGGTGGCGGCGAGGATCAGCTTCTTGCAGCGTTCCGGGTAGTCATGGGCGAACTGCTGAGCCAGGGCTCCACCCCAGGAAACGCCGATGGCATTGACCTGGCCGTAGTCGAGGTAATCGAGCATGCGCGCGGCCAGCTTGGCCAGCCCGGGAAAGCGATAGGGCGTGGTGGGCGTGGACGAGCCACCGACGCCGGGCACGTCGAAGGCGATCACTTCCAGGTCCGGGTCGAGTGCGGCGACGAAGGGCATCACCAGCTCCAGGTTGGCGCCGATGCCGTTGAAGATCAGCAGCGGCACCAGCGGCCCCTTGCCGGGGCGCACCGCGGTGCGGATGGTTTGCCCATCGAGGTCGATGGTGCGAAATACGAAAGATGACGGCATGCGCGCAGGCCCTATCGGTTGAAACGCTGACAACGACCGTCCCGGCCGTTGCCAGAATGACCAGGGCGAACCTGGTTCACCGCGCTCGGCCAGGCCGTCGCGGCGAGCGGCACTTCCGAGTGCCGCGGGCAGTGGTGCGCAAGGTGCGCCGAATCAGCGTTCGTGCACATAGGTGCCCGGCGCGGCTTCGCCGGCCGGGTATTTCTTGTTGCCCAGTTTGCTCGGCGCAGCCTTGGTCGCGCCGGAGCGCTCGGCCAGCCAGCCTTGCCAGTGCAGCCACCAGGAGTCGGCGTGCTTGGTCGAACTTTCCTGCCAGGCCTTGGGATCCAGCGGCATCTCGCTGTTGGTCATGTAGCGCGCCTTGGGATTGCCCGGCGGGTTGAGGATGCTCTGGATATGGCCGCTGTTGGACAGCACGAACTCGCACTTGCCACCGAACAGGTGGGCCGACTTGTAGCAGGAATCCCAGGGGGTGATGTGGTCGGTGGTGCCGGCCACGACGAAGAAGTCGCAGGTGACCTGCTTCAGGTCGATCGGCGTGCCGCAGACTTCCAGCGCACCCGGGCGGGTCAGCGGGTTGGTCTGGAACATCTCGATGAATTCGCCATGCAGGGCGGCCGGCAGGCGCGTGGTGTCGTTGTTCCAGTAGAGGATGTCGAACACCGGCGGCTCGTTGCCCAGCAGGTAGTTGTTGACCCAGTAGTTCCAGATCAGGTCGTTGGGGCGCATCCAGGCGAACACCTTGGCCATGTCGCTGCCTTCCAGCACACCGGCCTGGTAGGAGCGGCGCTTGGCCGCCTCCAGGGTCTTCTCGTCGGCGAACAGGGCGACCTGGGTGTCGAGCTGGGTGTCGAGCACGCTGACCAGCAGGGTCAGGGCATGCACCTTCTGCTCGCCGAGGGCGGCATAGTGGCCGAGCAGGGAGGCGGTGGTCAGGCCGCCGGAGCAGGCGCCGAGCATGTTGACGTCCTTGCTGCCGGTGATGGCGCAGATGACGTCGATGGCTTCCTTGAGCGCCTCGATGTAGGTGGACAGGCCCCACTCGCGCTGCGCCTTGGTCGGGTTGCGCCAGCTGACCACGAAGGTCTGTACCTGGCTGCGCAGGAGGAAGCGCGCCAGGCTCTTGTCCGGCGACAGGTCGAAGACGTAGAACTTGTTGATCTGCGGCGGCACCACCAGCAGCGGACGCTCATGCACGCTCTCGGTGATCGGCTTGTACTGGATCAGCTCCAGCACGTCGTTGCGAAACACCACGGCGCCCTCGGTGGTGGCCAGGTTCTTGCCGACCTCGAAGGCGGCCATGTTCACCTGGCTGGGCATGCCACCGTTGTGAATCATGTCCTTGGCCAGGTGCGAGAGGCCGTCGAGCAGGCTCTTGCCGCCGGTCTCGAAGAAGCGTTTGACCGCAGCCGGGTTGGCCATGCTGTTGGAGGGCGCCATGGCCTCGGTCATCAGGTTGATGACGAAGTGGCCGCGGCTGGCGTCCTGCTCGGACAGTGAGCTGTGCTCGATCCAGTCGTGCAGCTCCTTGCGCCAGGCCAGGTAGGTCTGCAGGTAGCGGCGGTACAGCGGGTTCTGGCTCCAGGCCGGGTCGGCGAAGCGGCGGTCGCCGTCTTCGGGCTTGAGCTCGGACTGGCCGAGCATGACGTTCTTCAGTTCGAGGCCGAAGTGAGCGACATGCTTGACGCTATGGAAGGGTTGCTTGAGCGCCTGGGCGAGCACCATGCGGGCAGATGTCAGGAGATCCTTGCCGCGGATACCGATCACCGGGTTGAGTCCCAGGGTGTTTTCCGAGGCCTGGCGTTTCAGGTCTTCGTTGTTCTTATCACTCATCTACGACGCTCCATTGTCCTGAGACGAATACCGGCGTGTTGGCGCGCACGGCGACACAGGGCCTGGTACTGCTCGGGTTACCGGGGGCGGATCGAGTCCGCATCTTTCGTTGCACCTGGCGCAGCCAAATGCAGGGAACCTGCCAGTTCCTTGGTTACCCGAGTTTTTGAAGTTAAGCAAGCTGGTCGATGGCGCCGGAGTATGCCGCGATAGATTAGAAAACGCGCCCTAACTGCAGGGATCGGGTGGGGCGGGTAGAGGCAGCCGCTCTATGGCGAGGCTTTGTCGTGAAGCTGGCGTAGGGGGCTGTGCGCACCGCCGGCAACCAGGAACGAGCCGAGCGAGATGCGGGCGATGCTGCGCGCGCCTGCGACCGGGGGGGGGCCGCTCAGAGCATCAGGCGCACGACCGACTCGTTGGGGTCGCGCGATTGGCCGGCGGCGCTGAGCTGCGCCAGGTAGTCGGCCCACAGCTGCTCCTGCTGGGTCGCCAGCTGGTACAGGTAGTCCCAGGTGTACAAACCGCTGTCATGGCCGTCGTCGAAGCACAGTTTCAGTGCATAGTTGCCCGCCGGCTCGAGGCTGCTGAGGCCGACATTGAGCTTGCCGGTCTGCAGGATCGGCTTGCCGTGGCCCTGTACCTCGGCCGAGGGCGAGTGCACCCGGAGGAACTCGGCGCTGAGCCGATAGCTCTGCTCGCCGTAGCGCAGCTCCAGGGTCCTGGAGGCCTTGTGCAGTTTGATCGCGCTGGGGATGGGCATGAGAGAGCTCCTGAAACGATGCAGCCCGGATGCAATCCGGGACGCTTGCGAGCGCCCGCGGACTGAGTCCGGGCTACGGGCTTACAGAATATAGCGCGACAGGTCTTCGTCCTGCGCCAGTTCACCGAGGTGGCCGTTGACGTAGGCGGCGTCGATGCGGATCGGCTCGCCGCTCTGCTGGCCGGCGAGATCGCCGGCGCTGAAGGACACCTCTTCCAGCAGACGTTCGAGCAGGGTGTGCAGGCGACGTGCACCGATGTTCTCGGTCTTCTCGTTGACCTGCCAGGCGATCTCGGCCAGGCGCTTGATGCCCTCCTCGGCGAACTCGATGTTCAGCCCCTCGGTCTTGAGCAGCGCGGCGTACTGTTCGGTGAGCGAGGCATGCGGTTCGGTGAGGATGCGCTCGAAGTCCTGAGGGCTCAGGGCCTTGAGCTCGACACGGATCGGCAGGCGGCCCTGCAGCTCGGGCACCAGGTCGCTGGGCTTGGCCAGGTGGAAGGCGCCGGAGGCGATGAACAGGATATGGTCGGTCTTGACCATGCCCAGCTTGGTGTTGACCGTGCAGCCCTCGATCAGCGGCAGCAGGTCGCGCTGCACGCCCTCGCGGGAGACGTCGGCGCCGCCGGTATTGCCGCGCTTGGCCACCTTGTCGATCTCGTCGATGAAGACGATGCCGTGCTGCTCCACCGCTTCCAGGGCGCGGGCCTTGAGCTCTTCCTCGTTGACCAGGCGCGCGGCTTCCTCGTCGCGCACCAGCTTCAGCGCATCGGCCACCTTGAGCTTGCGGCTCTTCTTCTTGCCCTTGCCGAGGCCGGCGAACAGGTTCTGCAGCTGGCTGGTCATCTCCTCCATGCCCGGCGGGGTCATGATCTCCACGCCCATGGGTGACTCGGCCACCTCGATGTCGATTTCCTTGTCGTCGAGCTGGCCTTCGCGCAGGCGTTTGCGGAACAGCTGGCGGGTGTTGGAATCCTCGCTGCGCACCGGCTCGTCGCCGAAGGCCTGACGTGCGGGCGGCAGCAGGGCATCGAGAATGCGCTCCTCGGCGGCGTCCTCGGCGCGGTGACGGACCTTGGTCATTTCCTGCTCGCGCAGCATCTTCACGGCCGCATCGGCCAGGTCGCGGATGATCGACTCGACGTCGCGGCCGACGTAACCGACCTCGGTGAACTTGGTGGCCTCCACTTTGAGGAAGGGCGCATTGGCCAGCTTGGCCAGGCGCCGGGCGATCTCGGTCTTGCCGACACCGGTGGGGCCGATCATCAGGATGTTCTTCGGCGTGACTTCCTGGCGCAGATCGGCCGGCAGCTGCATGCGCCGCCAGCGGTTGCGCAGGGCGATGGCCACGGCGCGCTTGGCGTCGTCCTGGCCGATGATGTGGCGGTTGAGTTCGTGGACGATCTCGCGGGGCGTCATGGACATGGATCTGGCTCGCTATCGAAAACTGTGAGGCAGTGGACGCTACTCGGCGGCGTCCAGTTCCTCGATGGTCTGGTGGTGGTTGGTGAACACGCAGATGTCGCCGGCGATGCCCAGGGCGGTCTGGGCCACTTCGAGGGCGGACAGATCGGTCTTTATCAGCAGGGCGCGTGCGGCCGCCTGGGCGAAGTTGCCGCCGGAGCCCATGGCGATCAGGCCTTCCTCGGGTTCGACGACGTCGCCATTGCCGGTGATGATCAGCGAGGCGTCCTTGTTGGCTACCGCCAGCATGGCTTCCAGGCGGCTCAGGCTGCGGTCGGTGCGCCAGTCCTTGGCCAACTCGACGGCGGCGCGCACCAGGTGGCCCTGGTGTTTCTCCAGCTGGCCCTCGAAGCGTTCGAACAGGGTGAAGGCGTCGGCGGTGGCACCGGCGAAGCCGGCCAGCACCTGGCCGTGGTACAGGCGCCGGACCTTCTTGGCGTTGCCTTTCATCACGGTGTTGCCGAGGGATACCTGGCCGTCGCCAGCCATCACGACCTTGCCGTGGCGGCGTACTGAAACGATGGTGGTCAAGGGAAGAGTCTCCGCGCTGCGGGGCGAATTGCCCGAATGGAAACTCAGATGGGGTGCCCGCCGCGGCTTTTCAACCGGCGGCGGGAGAAAGGTCGATCAGCGGACCTGGCGCTGCTGTAACAGCAGGTTGCTGAAACCGTTGCCGGCCAGGGTCTTCTGCGCGGCTGCCAGTTGTTCGCGGCTGGCGAAGGGGCCGACCAGCACGCGGTGCCAGGTTTCCTCGCGCACCTTGCCGGTTTCCACCCGCACGTTCTGGCCGAGCAGGATGATCTGCGCGCGCAGGCTGTCGGCGTCGTCGCGTTTGCGGAACGAGCCGGCCTGGAGGAAGAACTGGGTGGTGACCGGGGCGCTGGCGATCACCGGCGGTGGCGGCGGGGGCACTTCGCCATTGAGCGCGGCCTGGGCGCGGGCGGCGTCGATCTTCGCCGCCTCCTCGGGCGTCACCGGTTTCTGCGCCGGCGGCGCAGGCGGGGTCTCTTCCAGGGCCTGCGGCAGAATCACTTCGGATTCCGGCAGCAGGGTATAGAAGTCGTACTTGGGCCGCGCCGGCTCGGCCGGTGCCGGTTTCGGCTCGGGCTTGGTCGTGCGCGCCTGTTCGCCGCGGTCGCGCTTGATCTCGTCGCGGCCCGGCTCGAGGCTGAACAGGAACATGAAGAAACCGCCGACCACCAGGCCGCAGGCCAGCCAGATCCAGCCGGGTACCGGCTTCTTGGCTGGCGCCTGGTAGCGGCTGGCGCCGCGCTTGGGTGCCGGTTTCTTGCGCGCTGCCATTTACATGCGCTCCAGGGTTTCCAGGCCGAGCAGCTCCAGGCCCTGCTTGAGCGTGCGGCCGGTCAGGGCGGTCAGGCGCAGGCGGCTGTCACGGGTGGCCTCGTCTTCGGCGGCGAGAATCGGGCAGTTCTCGTAGAAGCTGGAGAACAGCCCGGCCAGGTCGTACAGGTAGCTGCACAGCATGTGCGGCGTGCCCTTGTCGGCGACGCTGGCGAGCAGCTCGCCAAACTGCGCCAGCTTGGCGGCCAGGGCCTGTTCCTGCTCGGCGACCAGGGCGATCCGGCCGCCGATCTCGTCGATGCCCTTGCCCAGCTTGCGGAACACGCCGGCCACGCGGGTGTAGGCGTACAGCAGGTAGGGCGCGGTGTTGCCCTCGAAGCTCAGCATCAGGTCGAAGTTGAAGCTGTAGTCGCTGGTGCGGTGCTTGGACAGGTCGGCGTACTTCACCGAGGCGATGCCGACCACGCGGGCGATGCGGCGCAGCTCGTCCTCGGCCAATTCCGGGTTCTTGCTCTTGACCAGCTCATAGGCGCGCTGCTCGGCCTCGTCGAGCAGTTGCACCAGCTTAACGGTGCCGCCGTCGCGGGTCTTGAACGGGCGGCCGTCCGGGCCGTTCATGGTGCCGAAGCCCATGTGCTCCAGCTCCATGCTGGCGGGGACGAAACCGGCCAGGCGGGCACAGGCGAAGACCATCTGAAAATGCAGGGCCTGGCGCTGGTCGACGAAGTACAGCACACGGTCGGCCTTGAGCACGCCCGCGCGGTAGCGGGTCGCAGCCAAGTCGGTGGTGGCGTACAGGTAGCCGCCGCCGGCCTTCTGCACGATCAGCGGCAGCGGGTTGCCTTCGGCGTTCTTGAACTCGTCCATGAACACGCACTGGGCACCGTTGTCCTCGGTCAGCAGGCCCTTGGCGGCGAGGTCGGCGACCACCCGCGGCAGGTCGTCGTTATAGGCGCTTTCGCCCTTGACGTCGGCCATGGAGAGCTTGACGCCGAGGCGGTCGTACAGTGCCTGGCAGTGCGACAGGGAGATGTCGTTGAAACGGTGCCACAGGCGCAGGCACTCGGCGTCGCCGGCCTGCAGCTGGACCACCAGTTCGCGGGCGCGGTCGGCGAACTCGGGCGATTCGTCGAAGCGCTTCTTCGCTGCGCGGTAGAAGCCCTCCAGGTCGGCCAGCTCGCTTTCGGCGGCGGCCGGGTTTTCCTGCATGTAGGCCAGCAGCATGCCGAACTGGGTGCCCCAGTCGCCGACATGGTTCTGGCGGATCACCGTGTCGCCGAGAAACTCCAGCACCCGCGCCACGCCGTCGCCGATGATGGTCGAGCGCAGGTGGCCGACGTGCATTTCCTTGGCCAGGTTGGGCGCCGAGAGGTCGACCACCACGCGCTGCGCCGGGCCGTTCTTATGTACGCCGAGCTTGGCGTCGGCCAGTGCCGCCTCCAGGCGCTGGGCCAGGGCGTCGCTGTTCTGGAAGAAATTGAGGAAGCCTGGGCCGGCGATTTCCACCTTGGCGATACCGTCGTCGGCCGGCAGGGCCGCGATCAGCTTTTCGGCCAGGTCGCGCGGCTTCATGCCGGCCGGTTTGGCCAGCATCATGGCGATATTGCTGGCGAAGTCGCCGTGGCTCTTGTCCTTGGTGTTCTCCACCTGGATGGCCGGGGTCAGGCCAACCGGCAGCACGCCATCGGCGGTCAGGCGGTCGAGGGCTTGCTGGATCAGGTGGCGAATGCTGTCTTTCATGTTCGGCTCGGGTTGCCTGGGGCTTTGGTCGAAAACTGCGCATTATAGAAGCAGCGACCAGCGGCAGGCCATAACTTGTGGGCTGCGCGCTGCGCATCAAGGGTTGCCTGGTTGCGAATCTACGAGCTGGTGCGCACGGTGCACCCTAGGTTTGGGGAAGCACTGGTGCGTTCAGAACAGGTCGATCGGATCGACGTCCAGCGACCAGCGCACCGCACGGCCGCCGGGCATCTGCTCCAGCGCCTGCAGCCAGGGCGTCAGCAGGCGATGCAGCGGCGCACGGGCATTGCCCTGCAGCAGCAACTGCGCGCGGAAGCGTCCGGCGCGGCGTTCCATCGGCGCCGGCACCGGGCCGAGCAGTTCGATGCCGGACAGGCCCAGCTCGCCCAGCAGGTGCTCGGCTTCGTTGCAGGCCTCGTCGAGAAAGCTCTCGGCCTGGCCGGGCTTGTGCGCCTCGGCACGCAGCAGGGCCAGGTGGCAGAAGGGCGGCAGGCCGGCGCTGCGGCGTTCACTGAGCGCCTGTTCGGCGAAGGCGAAGTAGCCCTGCTCGGTCAGCTGTACCAGCAGCGGATGGTCGGCCAGGTGGCTCTGGATGATCACCTTGCCCGGTTCCTCGGCACGTCCGGCGCGCCCGGCAACCTGCACGATCAGCTGCGCCATGCGTTCGCTGGCGCGAAAGTCCGCGGAGAACAGGCCGCCATCGGCATCGAGAATCGACACCAGCGTCACCCGTGGGAAGTGATGCCCCTTGGCGAGCATCTGGGTACCGACCAGGATGCACGGCTCGCCCTTGTTGATGGTGGCGAACAGCCGGTCCATGGCGCCCTTGCGCGAGGTGCTGTCGCGGTCGATGCGCAGCACCGGATGGTCGGGGAACAGCACCGCCAGACGCTCCTCGGCGCGTTCGGTGCCGGCGCCGACCGGGCGCAGGTCGACGTGCTGGCACTTGGGGCAATTGCTCGGCTGCCGCTCGACATGCCCGCAGTGATGGCAGCGCAGTTCCCGATGGCGCTGGTGCACGGTCATGCGCGCATCGCAGCGTGGGCATTCCGATAGCCAGCCGCAGTCGTGGCACAGCAGGGTCGGGGCGAAGCCGCGGCGGTTGAGGAACACCAGCACCTGCTGGCCGGCGGCCAGGGTCTGGGCGATGGCCTGCTGCATCGGCCCGGAAATGCCCGAGTCGAGTGGCCGGCTCTTCACATCCAGGCGCAGGAAGCGCGGCTGGCTGGCGCCGCCGGCGCGCTGGGTCAGCTTGAGCAGGGCGTAGCGGCCGCTGTGGGCGTTGTGCAGGCTTTCCAGCGAGGGCGTGGCCGAGCCCAGCACGATGGGCAGGTTCTCCTGGCGCGCGCGAACCAGCGCCAGGTCACGGGCGTGATAGCGCAGACCTTCCTGCTGTTTATAGGAGGCGTCGTGTTCTTCGTCGACGATGATCAACCCAGGGTTCTTCATCGGCGTGAACAGTGCCGAGCGGGTGCCGATGATGATGTCGGCCTCGCCATCGCGCGCGGCCAGCCAGGCATCCAGGCGCTCGCGGTCGTTCACCGCCGAGTGCAGCAGGGCGATGCGCGCATTGAAGCGGCGAGCGAAGCGATCGAAGGTCTGCGGGCCGAGGTTGATCTCGGGGATCAGCACCAGCGCCTGCTTGCCGGCTGCCAGGCACTGGTGGATCAGTTGCAGGTAGACCTCGGTCTTGCCGCTGCCGGTAATGCCGGCCAGCAGGAAGGCATTGAACTGACCCCAGCCCGACGCCACGGCATTCACCGCCGCGCGCTGCTCGGCGTTGAGCGGCAGCTCCGGTTGCGCCAGCCAGTGCGCCGGCTTGGCATGGGGCTGGGTGCGACGCACTTCCACGCGCACCAGCCCTTTCTCGTGGAGCAGCTGCAGGCTGTCGCGGTTGAGCTGCAGCTGGCTGAGCAGGCCGTGGGCGACGCCATGCGGGTGTTGTGCCAGGGCCTTGAGCGCCTCGCGCTGGCGCGGCGCACGAGCCAGGCGCGGATCGTCGACGCTGGCACCGCTGTTGACCAGCCAGAAGCGCTCCTGGCGCGTCTCCGCCGGCTCGCCCTGGCGCAACAGCACCGGCAATGCCCAGCTCAGGGTGTCGCCGAGGCTGTGCTGGTAGTACTGCGCCGTCCACAGGCACAGCTTGAACAGCGGGGCTGGCAGTGGTGGGCGGGCATCGAGCAGTTGCAGGGCCGGCTTGAGCTTGTCCGCCGGCACCTCGCTCTGGCTGTCCACCTCCACCAGAACGCCGATGATCTCGCGTCGGCCGAACGGCACACGCAGGCGCACGCCGGGCTGCAGCGCGCTGCGCGGCACGCCGGCAGGGGCGCGGTAGTCGAACAGGCGGCGCAGCGGCGAGGGCAGGGCGAGGCGCAGGATCAGATCGGGCACACGAGCCTCCATGGACAGGCCGGCGATATTAGCACGCGACGGCCGGCGCCCCGCGCGGCTTGCATCGGACGACGCGTCTGGTAAGATGCGCGGCCTATTTCTGTGCGGTGCCTGACATTGGTCGGGTGGCGGCACGACTACCCCGAGGAAAGCACCATGAAAGCCGATATCCATCCGAACTACGTCGAGATCGACGCCACCTGCTCCTGCGGCAACGTGATCAAGACCCGCTCCACCATTGGCAAGAACATCAGCCTGGACGTCTGCTCCGAGTGCCACCCGTTCTATACCGGCAAGCAGAAGGTGCTGGACACCGGCGGCCGTATCGATCGCTTCAAGCAGCGCTTCGGCGTGTTCGGCGCCAAGTAAGCGACCGAGCGACAGCGGAATCTGGCATGCGCCACTCCGTGATACTGAAAAAGGCGTCCCTGGTGGGCGCCTTTTTCATTTCTCTTCTCTGTATCGACCTGGCCCAGGCCTTCTGCCCGCTGCGCGGCGATCTTGCCCAGGTCGCCGTGCGCCAGGTGGTCGATGGCGACACGGTGCGCCTGGTGGATGGGCGCAGCGTCCGTCTGATCGGCCTCAATGCCCCCGAGCTGGGGCGCAAGGGGCGCCCTGACGAACCGTTCGCGGTACAGGCCAAGCGCCGTCTGCAGGCGCTGGTCGATGCCAGCGACGGGCACGTCGGCCTGCGTTACGGCAAGCAGCGCAAGGATCGTTACGGGCGCACCCTGGCCCATCTCTACGACCACCAGGGGCGCAATCTGGAGGCTCAGCTGCTGGGCGAGGGGCTGGGTTTCATGGTGGCGGTCGCGCCGAATGCCGAACTGGCGAGTTGCCACGCCGCGGCCGAGCGCCAGGCGCGCAATGCACGTCTGGGGCTGTGGCGGCAGGACCAGGTGAAGCTGGCCGGGCAGCTGCGTGGCGGCGGGTTCGCCCTGCTGGGCGGTCGGGTGCGCGAGGTGCAGCGCAATCGAGGCGGTCTCTGGCTCGAGCTCGATGGCGGCAGGGTGCTGCGTGTGGCGCCGGAGTTGCTCGATCAGTTCGACGCACGCGCCCTGCAGCGCCTCGAAGGGCGGCGCGTGGAGGCGCGCGGCTGGGTCATCGATCGCCAGTCGCGTGGCGGCTTGAAAAACGGGCAGGCACGCTGGATGCTGCCGCTTACCCATTCGGCGATGCTGGAGGTGTTGCCATGATGCGTGCGTTGACGCTCTGTCTGATCTGCAGCTGGCTGGCCGGATGCGCCGTCAACCCGGCTACCGGTCGCACCGATTTCGTGATGATGAGCGAGCGCCAGGAGCTCGACCTCGGCGCCCGTTACAACCAGGAGATCCTCAAGCAGTACCCACGCTACGAGGATGCCGGGCTGCAGGCCTATATCCAGCGCGTCGGCGAGCGGGTGGCGCGCAGCAGCCATCGCAATCAGCTCAATTACGTGTTCACCCTGGTCGACAGTCCGGACATCAACGCCTTCGCCTTGCCTGGCGGCTATATCTACATCCACCGCGGGTTGCTCGCCTATCTCAATTCCGAGGCCGAACTGGCTGCCGTGCTGGGGCATGAGGTCGGCCATGTCACGGCCCGCCACAGCGTGCGCCAGCAGAGTCAGTCGACCGCCTGGAGCCTGCTCGGCCACGCGGCCGCCATCGGCACCGGCGTGGGGGCGGTCGGCGACCTGACCAATGTCATGGGCAATGCCTTCGTGCGTGGTTACGGTCGCGACATGGAACTGGAGGCCGACGGCCTCGGCGCGCAGTATCTGGCGCGCAGCGGCTATGACCCGCAGGCCATGATCGAGGTGGTCAAGGTGCTGAAGAACCAGGAGGACTTCGCGCGCGCGCAGGCTGCCAAGCGTGGCGAGGCGCCGGCAGCGGGTGGTTATCATGGTCTGTTCGACACCCATCCCGACAATGACCGCCGCCTGCAGGAGGTGATAGGTCCGGCGCGCGCGCTGGCGGTCGGCAATCAGGAAGTGGGGCGCGACGCCTTCCTGCAGATGCTCGATGGCCTGGTCTTCGGTGATTCGGCCGCCAGCGGCATCCGTCGCGGGCGGCATTTCTATCACGGCGAGCTGGACTTCACCCTGAGCTACCCGCAGGGCTGGCAGCTGGTCAATCGCCCCGACGTGCTGATCGGCCACAGTGCCGATGAGCAGGCCTTCATCGCCATGACGCTGGAGCCGGCGGACAAGCGCCTGACACCGGCCGAGTTCCTGCGCAAGCGTGCCGGCAGTCAACGCCTGGTGGCCGGGGAAGAGCTGCGCCTGGGCGCGCTGCAAGGCTACACGGCGGTCTTGCAGGGGCAGTCGGCGCGCCGCGTGGCGGTGATCTACCGCGACGATAACGCCTACCTGTTCATCGCCGCGGTGCGAGGGCGGGCGTCGCTGGAAACCGAGGATCAGCGCTTTCTCGAGGTGATCCGCAGCTATCGGCCGCTCAAGGCCGACGAGCGCAAGCTGGCCGAGCCGGTGCGCCTGCATCTGGTGCGGGCCAAGGCCGGGCAGAGCCTGGCGGCCCTGGCCAAGGAAGTGCCCCAGCAGGGCAATGGTGAAGCGCAGCTGCGCCTGCTCAATGGCCTCTATCCCGACGGTGTGCCGCGTGCTGGCGACTGGCTGAAAACCCTGCGCTAGCTGGCTGATTCAATAGCGACCGAACAGTCTTGTGCAGCTGTATACAACTTGCGTATCCTCGGCCGCCTGCCCGTTCAACAGCCAACAAAAGCGGAAATGCCACTATGTCAGATCTAAAAACTGCCGCTCTCGAATATCACGCTCAGCCCCGCCCGGGTAAGCTGAGCGTCGAGTTGACCAAAGCCACCGCTACCGCCCGCGACCTGTCGCTGGCCTACAGCCCGGGTGTCGCCGAGCCGGTCCGCGAAATCGCCCGCGATGCCGAGCTGGCCTACCGTTACACCGGTAAAGGCAACCTGGTCGCCGTGATTTCCGATGGCACCGCTATCCTCGGCCTGGGCAACCTCGGCCCGCTGGCGTCCAAGCCGGTCATGGAAGGCAAGGGTGTGCTGTTCAAGCGTTTCGCCGGCATCGACGTGTTCGACATCGAGGTCGATTCCGAGAGCCCGCAGGCTTTCATCGATACCGTAAAGCGCATCTCCATCACCTTCGGCGGCATTAACTTGGAAGATATCAAGGCCCCCGAGTGCTTCGAGATCGAGCGCGCACTGATCGAACAATGCGACATCCCGGTGTTCCACGATGACCAGCACGGCACCGCGATCGTCACCGCGGCCGGCATGCTCAACGCCCTGGAAATCGCCGGCAAGACCTTGGAAGAAGCCAAGATCGTCTGCCTCGGCGCCGGCGCAGCGGCCATCTCCTGCATGAAGCTGCTGGTGAGCATGGGCGCCAAGGTCGAGAACATCTTCATGATCGACCGCAAGGGCGTGATCCACGCCGGCCGCGATGACCTGAACCAGTACAAGGCGGTATTCGCTCACGAAACCGACCGCCGCACCCTGTCCGATGCCCTCGACGGCGCGGATGTGTTCGTCGGTCTGTCCGGTGCCAACCTGCTGAGCCCGGAAGACCTCAAGCGCATGGCGGCCAACCCGATCGTCTTCGCCTGCTCCAACCCGGATCCGGAAATCAAGCCGGAGCTGGCGCACGAGACCCGCAGCGACGTGATCATGGCCACCGGTCGTTCCGACTACCCGAACCAGGTCAACAACGTGCTGGGCTTCCCCTTCATCTTCCGCGGTGCCCTGGACGTGCGCGCCACCCGCATCAACGAAGAAATGAAGATCGCCGCTGCCCTGGCGCTGCGTGACCTGGCCAAGCTGCCGGTACCGCAGGATGTATGCGATGCCTACGGCGGCATCAAGCTGGAGTTCGGCCGCGAGTACATCATTCCGAAGCCGATGGATCAGCGTCTGATCACCGTGGTCTGCGATGCCGTGGCCAAGGCCGCGATCGAGTCCGGCGTGGCGACTCTGCCCTATCCGAAGCACTATCCGCTGCAGTCGGTGGATGAAGTGTTCAACGGCTAAGCCGTTCGGATGCCAACAAAAAACCCGCTTCGGCGGGTTTTTTGTTGTTCGGTGACGGGCACTGATCAGAACAGATCGATTGGCGCCATCTCGTCGGCCGGCAGCGGGCTGCCAGGAATGCCCATGCCCGGTTCGAATTCGCTCATCGGCGGCGGCGAGTCCTCGCTCTTGAACAGCTCGAAGTAGGCATCGGGGGTGCCAGGTGCTGCGGCGCGCCCGCTGACCGGATCGACGCGCAGGGTCAGCAGGCCCTTGGGTTCCTTCGGCAGATGGCTCGGGCGGTCCTTGAGCACTGTGCCCATATAGTTCATCCAGATCGGCAGGGCCACGGTGCCGCCATACTCGTGGCGACCCAGGCTCTCCGGTTGGTCGAAACCGGCCCAGACGGTGGTCACGTAGTCGGCGTTGTAGCCGGAGAACCAGCTGTCCTTGGACTCGTTGGTGGTGCCGGTCTTACCGGCCAGGTCATCGCGGCCCAGGGCCAGTGCGCGGCGACCGGTGCCGCGCTTGATCACGTCCTGCAGCATGCTGGTCATGATGTAGGCGGTGCGTTCGTCGATGATCTGTTCGGCCGTCCTGGGTTCTTCCGGCGGCAGGTCGTCGGTGGCGTTCACGGCGAGATTGGCGATCTCCTCCGGCGGCTCGCTGCCGGGTACGCGCGCGGGGTTGGCGCGGAACAGCGGCTTGCCGTGGCGATCATCGATGCGCTCGATCAGGTAGGGCTCGATCTTGTAGCCGCCGTTGGCGAAGGTGGCCCAGCCCTCGGCGATCTCCAGCGGTGTCAGGCTGGCGGTGCCCAGGGCCAGGGACAGGTTGCGCGGCAGGTCCTGCGGAGCGAAGCCGAAGCGTTCGATGTAGCGCAGGCTGCGGTCGATGCCCATGTCCTGCAGCAGGCGAATGGACACCAGGTTGCGCGACTTGTACAACGCCTCGCGCATGCGAATCGGGCCGAGGAAGGTGTTGTTGTCGTTCTTCGGGCGCCACTTCTGCGTCAGATAGTCGTCGGAGAGAATGATCGGCGCGTCGTTGACCAGGGTCGAGGCCGTGTAGCCATTGTCCAGCGCGGCACTATAGATGAAGGGCTTGAAGCTGGAGCCGGGCTGACGCTTGGCCTGGACGGCGCGGTTGTAGTTGCTCTGGTCGAAGGAGAAGCCGCCGACCAGTGCCTGAATGGCGCCGCTGTAGGGGTCGAGGGAGACCAGCGCGCTTTGCGCCGCCGGTACCTGCATGAAGCGCAGGCTTTCGTCCGCCTGACGCTGCACGCGAATGATGTCGCCGACCTGGGCCACGTCCGCCGGTTGCTGGGGGCGTGGGCCGAGGCTGTTGGTGTTGAGGAAGGGGCGCGCCCATTTCATGCTGTCCCAGGACACCGCCTGCTCTTCGCCGTTGCGGGTCAGGACGAGGACGCCGCTTTTTTCCACCTGAGTGACCACGGCCGGTTCCAGGCCGCCAATGGAGCGGAACTTGGCCAGCTCTGCCAGCCAGGCGTCGCGGGTCAGACCCGGTAGCCGGCTCTCGGGGCCGCGGTAGCCGTGACGCTGATCGTAGGCGATCAGCCCTTCGCGCAGCGCGGTATTGGCCACTTCCTGAAGATGGCTGGGGACGGTGGTGGTGACGTTGAAGCCTTCCGTGTAGGCCTCGCTGCCATAGCGACCCACCATCTCGGCGCGTGCCATCTCGGCTATGTAAGGTGCGCTCAGCTCCGGCGCCGGGACGTGGTAGCGGGCATCGACTTCTTCCGCCAGGGCGGTTTCGTAGCTGGCCTGGTCAATGCGTCCGAGGCGGTAGAGGCGGCCGAGAATCCAGTCGCGGCGTTCCTTGGCACGGGTCGGATTGACCAGCGGGTTGTAGCGCGACGGCGCCTTCGGCAGTCCGGCGATCATGGCCATCTGCGCCAGGTTCAGATCGCGAATCGACTTGCCGTAATACACCTGCGCGGCAGCCTCGATGCCATAGGCGCGGTGGCCGAGGTAGATCTTGTTGACGTAGAGCTCGAGGATCTCGTCCTTGCTCAGCTCGCGTTCGATCTGCAGGGCCAGGAGGATCTCCGTGGCCTTGCGCGAGAAGCTGCGTTCGCTGGTCAGGAAGAAGTTCTTCGCCACCTGCATGGTGATGGTGCTGCCGCCGCTCTGAATCTGCCCGCTCTTCAATAATTGCGTGGCAGCGCGCATCAGACTGGTCACATCGACGCCATAATGGTTGGCGAAATTATCGTCCTCGGCGGCCAGCAGGGCACTGATGAACTCCTTGGGGATTTCATCGAAGCGGATGGGCGAGCGGCGCATCTCGCCGAATTCGGCGATCAGCTTGGCATCGCTGCTGTACACGCGCAGCGGGATCTGCAACTGCACCTGGCGCAGCGACTCGACGGACGGAAGGGTCGGGCTAAGATAAAGAAACGCACCGCTCAAACTGAGCAACAGCCCACAAAAAACGGCAACGCAAGACCACCAGAAGAACTTCAGCAGGCGTATCAAAATGTTCGGAATTCCAAGTAAAAGAATGAGTTAAGCAGGAGTCGAGGCAAAAAGGGAAAAGCTGTTCACATTATAAGCGTTTTTTTTCCCGGGGAGCCATTTGCGCTTCTGTCAAGACTGATATTTAATGTGGAAAAACATAAATAGTCCGTAAGTCGCGGATGCCAATAGGAAAACGGTCGTGCTAGGGCTCTTCACTAAGAAAGCGAATACGCTGCTGGGGATCGATATCAGCTCGACTTCGGTCAAGCTCCTCGAACTGAGTCGCTCGGGAAGCCGCTACAAGGTAGAGGCTTACGCAGTCGAGCCGCTCCCGCCAAACGCGGTGGTTGAGAAGAACATCGCCGAGCTGGAGGGGGTCGGTCAGGCGCTGTCACGCGTCTTGGCCAAGGCCAAGACCGGCGTCAAGACCGCAGCCGTAGCGGTCGCCGGTTCGGCGGTCATCACCAAGACCATCGAGATGGAGGCCGGCCTTTCCGAGGATGAACTGGAGAACCAGCTGAAGATCGAGGCTGACCAGTACATTCCTTATCCGCTCGAAGAAGTCGCGATCGATTTCGAGGTTCAGGGGCCTGCTGCGCGTAATCCTGAGCGCGTCGAAGTGCTCCTCGCCGCGTGCCGCAAGGAGAACGTCGAAGTTCGCGAGGCTGCGCTGGCGCTTGCCGGCCTGACGGCCAAGGTGGTCGACGTCGAGGCCTATGCGCTGGAGCGTGCTTATAGTCTGCTGGAGGCACAGCTGGGTGGCGGCCACGACGAGCTCACCGTGGCTGTCGTCGATATCGGCGCCACCATGACCACGCTGAGCGTGCTGCACAACGGTCGCACCATATATACCCGCGAGCAGCTCTTCGGTGGCAAGCAGCTGACCGAGGAGGTGCAGCGTCGTTATGGTCTTTCCGTCGAAGAAGCCGGCCTTGCCAAGAAGCAAGGTGGTCTTCCGGATGACTACGACAGCGAGGTTTTGCAACCGTTCAAGGAAGCTGTCGTTCAACAGGTCTCGCGTTCCCTGCAGTTCTTCTTTGCTGCTGGCCAGTTCAACGATGTCGACTACATCCTTCTGGCTGGTGGAACCGCGTCCATTCCCGATCTTGATCGACTGATCCAGCAAAAGATCGGCACGCAGACGCTAGTGGCTAATCCCTTTGCCGATATGGCGCTTAGCAGCAAGGTCAACGCCGGTGCGCTGGCCAGTGATGCGCCGGCACTGATGATTGCCTGTGGTCTGGCGATGAGGAGTTTCGACTGATGGCGCGGATTAACCTACTTCCCTGGCGTGAACAGCTGCGCGAGGAGCGCAAGCAGCGGTTTCTGGTAAGTCTTGTCGGCGTGCTTATCATTGCTGCTGGTCTTGTTTTTCTCGCGGACCAGATGTTGAGTGCCGCAATCGATAATCAGAATGCGCGTAATGAGTTCATCAAGAAGGAAATTGCGGTTCTTGATGCGCGTATTCAGGAAATTAGTGAACTGCGTACGCGTCGGCAGCAGCTTCTGGAACGAATGAAGATCATTCAGGATTTGCAAGGCAACCGTCCAATCATTGGGCGTGTGTTCGATCAGTTGGTGAGAACATTACCTGATGGGGTGTATTTCACCGGTGTGAAAATGGAAGGTAAGAATATAGCCATTGTCGGTGCTGCTGAGTCGAATAATCGTGTCTCCAATCTCATGCGTAACCTGGATGGCTCTGAGTGGCTGACGGCTCCCAATCTCACGGAGGTCAAGGCGGTTACAGCGGGGGCTCTCGATCAAGCGAACGTGTTCCAGCTGACCGTTCAGCAGACCCAGCCTGAACAGGAAAAAGTGGAGGCGGCGCAATGAGTATCAAGGATTCTCTGGAGGGGCTGCGCAGCATAGATCTCAATGATCTCGACTTGAATAATGTCGGATCTTGGCCGGGTGCCGTGAAATTTATCGCGGGCGTCTTGTTGCTTATCTTGGTTCTTGCGCTTGGTTACAACTTCCATCTCAAGGATCTTCAGTCTGTTCTCGAGCAGCGTCAGCAGGAAGAAGTCACGCTTAAGGAACAATTCTCCAGTAAGGCCTTCCAGGCTGCCAATCTGGAGGCATACAAGGAGCAGATGCAGGAAATGGAGGTTTCGTTCGGGGCGCTCCTGCGGCAGCTGCCGAGTGATACCGAAGTGCCGGGGCTGTTAGAAGACATTACCCGGACAGGGCTGGGTAGTGGCTTGGAATTCGAGGAAATCAAGCTGCAACCTGAAGTCACCCAACAGTTTTATATCGAACTTCCGATACAGATCAAAGTGACGGGCGGCTATCACGATTTGGCGACCTTTGTTAGTGGTGTTGCTAGTCTGCCACGAATTGTGACTTTGCATGATTTCGAGCTCACGCCCCTAAAAACTGAGGCGGGAAGTTCTCTTGGTATGAATATCTTGGCCAAAACTTATCGCTATAATGATAAGGGGGTCCAATAATGAGTCGCTATACGCTTGTTATTGTATTCTGTGTTGCTGTGCTGTCCGGTTGTGGTGGCGGTGGTGGGTTTTCGGATTTGCAAGCCTACATGGATGAGGTTCGGGCTAGGCCTAAGGGCGCTATTGAGCCTCTGCCAACATTCCAACCCTATGAAAGCTTTACTTATCGTGCTGCTTCCTTGCGCAGCCCTTTTCAGCCGCCAGTCAAGATCGATATGGTCAGTCGGCAGAAAGGAGGGCAAGAGGTCAAGCCTGACGAGAGTCGTGTTAAACAGTTCCTTGAAGGTTTCAATATAGAAACATTCGAAATGGTCGGTACGTTAGAGAATACTTCTGGCTTCTATGCTCTTGTTAGTGGTGCGGGAGGGGTTCATCGAGTCAAGGTTGGCGACTATCTCGGACGTAATCATGGCCGTATCGCCGCAATCGATAGTTCGAAGGTGGATGTTGTTGAAATTGTTCCCGATGGCGAGGGTGGCTGGCTGGAGCGGCCGCGGAGCCTTTCCCTTAAGGAGCGCTCTTAAGAAGGGCGGTACAAAATGAATATAATTACTCAGTCTGTCAGCCGGAATATGAGAATGAAGAGCTCTTTGTCGCGTATAGGGGTCGTGTTGCTGCTTGCTATGTCTTCGCCTATGGTGTTGGCGGCAAACTTACAAGCTCTCGATGTAGCAAGTCTCCCAGGTGATCGCGTTGAGCTCAGGCTAACGTTTGATGAGCCGGTATCGGCTCCTCGAGGTTACACAATCGAACAGCCGGCGCGGATCGCGCTTGATTTACCAGGTGTGACCAACAAGCTCGGTGCCAAGAATCGTGAGCTTGGCGTGGGGAACGCTCGCAGTGTAACGATTGTGGAGGCCAAGGATCGGACTCGCTTGATAGTCAATCTCACTAATTTAGCGCCTTATAGTACTCGGGTAGAGGGCAATAATCTCTATGTGCTGGTTGGGGCGGGGACTGTCGCTAATACACCGGCGGTTGCGCCAGTGGCTGTTGCGCCGGTGTCTGGTGGTCATGCTGTCAGCGCCGGAAAATCTGTAAGTAATATAGATTTTCAGCGTGGGGAGCAGGGGGAGGGTAATGTTGTCATTACTCTTTCCGATGCAACGGTAACGCCTAACATACAAGAGCAGGGTGGAAAAATCCGCCTCGATTTTGCCAAGACGCAATTGCCCGATTCTTTAAGGGTGCGGCTGGATGTTAAAGATTTTGCGACTCCTGTGCAGTTTGTCAGTGCTACGCACGTTTCGGGGAGTGCAAGTATCATTGTCGAGCCTGTGGGTCTATATGATTATTTGGCGTATCAAACGGAAAATAAGCTAACGCTCAGTGTGAAGCCGTTGAGTCAAGATGACGCTGATCGGCGCAAGGCAGAGAGATTTGCCTATACGGGCGAGAAGCTGTCGCTCAATTTTCAGGATATTGATGTTCGTTCCGTTCTGCAGTTGATCGCTGATTTTACGGATCTGAATCTTGTTGCCAGTGATACTGTTGCAGGAAATATTACCCTGCGTTTGCAAAACGTTCCTTGGGACCAGGCGCTTGATCTGGTCTTGAAGACCAAGGGGCTAGATAAGCGAAAAGTTGGTAACGTCCTACTCGTCGCACCCGCTGATGAGATAGCTGCGCGCGAGCGCCAGGAGCTGGAGTCTCAGAAGCAGATTGCGGAGTTGGCCCCGCTGCGCAGAGAGTTGATTCAGGTTAACTATGCGAAGGCTTCAGATATAGCTACGCTCTTCCAATCGGTAGCTAATATTGAAGAGGGCGGCAGCGAGCGAGGTTCTGTTACTGTCGACGATCGAACCAATAGCATCATCGCCTATCAGACTCAAGAGCGTTTGGATGAGCTCAGAAGAATTGTTGCTCAATTGGATATTCCAGTTCGCCAGGTAATGATTGAGGCCAGAATAGTTGAGGCCAATGTCGATTATGAGAAAGCTCTTGGCGTGCGCTGGGGGGGGACTAAGGTATTTGGCGGGGGTAAGTGGGTTGGCTATGGTAACGACGATAACGGGGATGAAAGCGGGAACTCTGGGGATGAGGCAAGTGGTAACTTTCCCTTCGTTGATCTAGGGGTGACGGGGCGAACGTCGGGAATTGGTATCGGTTTTGTAACGGATAATACCATTCTAGATCTTGAGCTTTCTGCGATGGAAAAAACAGGGAATGGCGAGATTGTCTCTCAGCCGAAAGTCGTGACGGCCGATAAGGAAACGGCGAAGATCCTTAAGGGGACCGAGGTGCCATACCAAGAGTCCAGTTCGAGCGGTGCTACAACCGTTTCTTTCAAGGAGGCGGCTTTGGCTCTGGAGGTGACGCCTCAAATTACCCCTGATAATCGGATTATTATCGAGGTTAAAGTCAATAAGGACGAGCCGGATTACACAAATGCTGTGCTTGGTGTACCGCCTATCAAGAAGAATGAGGTTAACGCAAAAGTCCTCGTGTCAGACGGTGAGACGATTGTTATAGGCGGCGTTTATTCCAATACGCAATCCAAGGCTGTTGACAAAGTTCCGTTCTTGGGAGACCTGCCCTATCTTGGCCGCGTATTCCGTCGCGATGTGGTCACCGACCAAAAGTCGGAGCTGCTTATCTTCTTGACTCCGCGTATTCTGAACACTCAAGCCATTGCCGTGAACCGATGACCTAAGTGCGCAATGTAATCCTCGTTGGCCCGATGGGAGCTGGAAAGAGCACCATCGGGCGTCTGCTTGCCAAAGAGCTGCGTTTGCCTTTCAAGGACTCCGACAAGGAGATCGAGCAGCGGACCGGTGCCGATATTCCCTGGATCTTTGATGTGGAGGGGGAGCAGGGCTTTCGTGAGCGGGAGCAGGCGGTAATCGCCGAGCTGTCGATGCAGGATGGTCTTGTGTTAGCCACTGGCGGTGGGGCGGTGATGCGTCCGGAGAATCGCCAGGCGCTGCATGCTGGAGGTCGCGTGGTGTATCTGCACACCTCGGTGGAGCAGCAGATCGACCGTACTTCACGGGATCGCAATCGCCCGCTGCTGCGTACCGCCAATCCCGCGCAAGTGCTGCGCGATCTGATGGCGGTGCGTGATCCGCTTTATCGGGAGGTCGCGGATATTGTCATCGAGACGGACGAGCGCCCGCCGCGGATGGTGGTGCAGGAAATTCTCGCGCGTCTGGAAGACTTGTCGCCCCGTTAACGGGCGTGCCGCTCTGGCGGTGCGAATGATCAGAGCCTGTACGGTAATCCCACCTCGTCAGGCGCTGTTCGCCGCTTCTTCCCAAGCGAAAGGCGACAGCTATCGCTACGCGACTGGCACGCTAAAGTCGGGCCGAACTGCGTTATCCTAGAGCCCTTTTTATCCTGGGGGCCTCATGCAGACTCTTCACGTTGAACTCGGCGAGCGCAGCTATCCGATCTATATCGGGAGCGGGCTGTTGTCGCGTCCCGAATTACTGTCTCGTCACGTCGCGGGGCGGCAGGTTGCAGTGGTCACCAATGAAACCGTCGCACCTCTTTACCTGCAAACCCTGTTGAAATCGCTGGAAGGTTTCAATGTCGCCACGGTGGTGCTGCCCGATGGCGAGGCCTTCAAGAATTGGGAAACCCTGCAACTGATCTTCGATGGCCTGCTGACGGCGCGTCATGATCGTCGCACCACGGTCGTTGCGCTCGGTGGCGGGGTAATCGGCGATATGGCCGGCTTCGCGGCTGCCTGCTATCAACGCGGCGTGGATTTCATCCAGGTGCCCACCACCCTGTTGTCGCAGGTCGATTCGTCGGTGGGGGGGAAAACCGGGATCAACCATCCGCTTGGCAAGAATATGGTGGGTGCCTTCTATCAGCCCAAGGCGGTCCTGATCGATACCGCCAGCCTCGATACGTTGCCGGCGCGCGAGCTTTCGGCCGGATTGGCCGAGGTGATCAAGTACGGCCTGATTTGCGACGAGCCGTTTCTGGGCTGGCTCGAAGCCAACATGGCTGCGCTGCGCAGCCTTGATCAGGATGCCCTGACCTATGCTATCGAACGTTCATGCGCTGCCAAGGCGCAGGTGGTCGGGGCGGATGAGCGTGAATCTGGGGTGCGTGCGACGCTGAACCTCGGTCACACCTTCGGCCACGCGATCGAGACCGAGCAGGGCTACGGCGTCTGGTTGCATGGCGAAGCGGTCGCTGCCGGTACGGTGATGGCGCTGGAAATGTCTCATCGGCTTGGCTGGATCTCCGTCGCCGAGCGCGATCGCGGCGTTCGTCTGCTGCAGGCCGCGGGATTGCCTATCGTGCCGCCGCGGGACATGACGCCGGCGCAGTTTCTTGAACATATGGCGGTAGACAAGAAGGTGCTGGATGGCCAGTTGCGCCTGGTGTTGCTCAAGCGCCTGGGGGAGGCCGTCGTTACCGCCGACTATCCGCGTGAAATTCTCGACGCCACGCTGCGTAGCGACTACGTAGCGCTGGCTCAGTCGTTCAACTCTTGAAGAGTGATCCATGACCAGTTTGCATGCTGATGAAGCTTTCCTGGCGCATTACCAGTTCAGTCACGACCCGTTCGCGCCGCGTGTTCCCGGTTTCAAGTTCTTCCCCGCCCAGCGCAAGCCGGTTCTGGGGCAGTTGCATCATCTGGCGCGCTACAGCCAGTTGTTGTTGGCGGTAGTCGGTCCGCAGGGTAGCGGCAAGACCCTGCTGCGCCAGGCGTTGGTCGCTAGCACCAACAAGCAGGCGGTGCAAAGTGTGGTGATCGCCCAGGGTGTGGCGGGTAGCGAGGCGTTGCTGCGTCAGGTGGCCCAGGGGCTTTCGGTCGCTCAGGCGGATGTGCGCTCGATTCTGACGCAGGTGGGGCAATTAGCCCTGACCGGTCAGGAGGTCTACCTGCTCATCGATGATGCCGACCAGCTGGACGATGCCGCGTTGAAAAGCGTGCTGGCATTGGCCGAGGGCGATAGTGAGGGGCGGCCGCATGTGTTTCTCTTCGCCGAGCAGGACCTGCTGAGCCGGCTGGAGGCGCTGGCCGGTGGTGAGGAGTGCTATCACGCCATCGAGCTGCAGCCCTACAGCGAGGAGGAAGCGCGCGATTACCTGGCGCAGCGCCTGGAGGGCGCCGGACAGGGCATTGACGTGCTGAGCGAGGAGCAGATCGAGGAGATTCATCTGCGCTCTCAGGGGTGGCCGGGAGGCATCAACCAGGAGGCGCGAGAGCTTTTGGTCGAGCAGATGCTGGCCCAGCGTTCGGCTGGGCGCGGTGCAGGTGGTGGATTCTCCTTGCCGAAGAAGCATCTGCTGGCATTGGCTGTGGTGCTGGTCGGCGTTGCCGCTGCCTGGTTCATGCAGGGACGTGAGTCGTCCCCTGCGCCGGTAGCCACGAATACCACGCTGCCTTTGCAGTCTTCGGCACTGGCGGTGGAGGCCGGTGAGCCGGCTCAGGCGCCTGCGACTGAAAGTCGCACGCCGGCCATCGAGTTTGCCGGTGCCAGCCAACCGCTGCCATTGCCGCTGGTGGGCGAGGCGCAGACGGTCATTCGCCAGCCTCTGGCCGAGGCCGCTGGTGAAGAGCTGGACAATTTCGAGCCGCCAGCTTCTCCTGAACGCTCGACGGTAACCCTGCCGCCTGATCCAATCCCTGCTGCACCTGCACCTGCACCTGCACCTGCACCTGCACCTGCACCTGCACCTGCACCTGCACCTGCACCTGCCAAGCAGCCCGAACCCGCTGCTCCCAAGCCGGTCGTTGCTCCAGCTCCAGCTCCAGCGCCGGCTCCCGAGCCCAAGTCGGCGCCGGCTCAGCCAGCGGCACCGAGCAGCGCTGCCAGCAACTGGTACGCGCAGCAGCCCGGCTCTCGTTATGCGCTGCAGGTCGTGGGCTCGCGGTCGGAGTCCAATATCCAGGCGTTGGTGCGCGAAGGGGGTGGCGAGTACCGTTACTTCAAGAAGATGCACCAGGGGCAGCCGCTGTACGTCCTGACCTACGGTAGCTTCGCCACGCGTGATGCTGCTCAGGCGGCGGTGAAGACGCTGCCGGCCAAGTTGCAGGCCAACAAGCCCTGGCCGCGTACGCTGGCGAGCATCCAGCAGGAGATGAGCCGCTAAACGCTCTGCTTGGCATGACCGCCTGGTCGTTAGCACGACCTGGCGGTCTTATCCTTCGTTTTCGCGACATAAGTTTTCATTGCTTCGTCACGAAGATTTGTGACGGCATGGGTGGATATGTACAATGACCTCCCTTTTGCCTACGCAAAGCTGGCCCGTGTCCGCTTTTCATGGCTAAGCGGTTGAATTAGAAAGCAATTTGCCTGAAGTCTAGGCAGCCTGGTGAGAGTTTCCCCTATGAAAGCAGGTTTGTACCGTCCTGATGAGTTCAAGGATAACTGCGGCTTCGGCTTGATCGCCCACATGCAAGGTGAGCCTAGTCATCACCTGCTCAAGACCGCTATTGAGGCCCTCACCTGCATGACTCACCGCGGCGGTATCAACGCCGACGGCAAGACCGGTGATGGCTGCGGCCTGCTGATCCAGAAGCCCGATCAATTCCTGCGCGCCATCGCCCAGGAGCAATTCGGCGTCGAACTGCCTGCGCAATATGCCGTGGGCATGGTGTTCTTCAATCAGGATCCGGCCAAGGCCGAGGCCGCGCGCGAGAACATGAATCGCGAAATCCTGGCGGCCGGCCTGCAACTGGTGGGCTGGCGCAAGGTGCCGATCGATACCAGCGTGCTAGGCCAGCTGGCGCTGGAGCGCCTGCCGCAGATCGAGCAGGTGTTCATCGGTGGCGAGGGTCTGAGCGACCAGGAATTCGCCATCAAGCTGTTCAGCGCCCGCCGTCGTTCTTCGGTGGCCAATGCCGACGACGCCGACCACTACATCTGCAGCTTCTCGCACAAGACCATCATCTACAAAGGCCTGATGATGCCGGCGGACCTGCAGCAGTTCTACCCGGATCTGGGTGACGAGCGCCTGCAGACCGCCATCGCGGTCTTCCACCAGCGTTTCTCCACCAACACCCTGCCGAAGTGGCCGCTGGCGCAGCCCTTCCGCTTCCTCGCGCACAACGGCGAGATCAATACCATCACCGGCAACCGCAACTGGGCGCAGGCCCGTCGCACCAAGTTCGCCAACGAGCTGATCCCCGATCTCGACGAACTGGGCCCGCTGGTCAACCGTGTCGGCTCCGACTCCTCGAGCATGGACAACATGCTCGAGCTGATGGTCACCGGTGGCATCGACCTGTTCCGCGGCCTGCGCATGATCATTCCGCCGGCCTGGCAGAACGTCGAGACCATGGACGCCGACCTGCGCGCGTTCTACGAGTACAACTCCATGCACATGGAGCCCTGGGATGGCCCGGCCGGCGTGGTGCTGACCGATGGTCGCCATGCCGTGTGCCTGCTCGACCGTAACGGTCTGCGCCCGGCGCGTTGGGTCACCACCAAGAACGGCTACATCACCCTGGCCTCGGAAATCGGCGTGTGGGACTACCAGCCCGAGGACGTCATCGCCAAGGGCCGTGTCGGCCCAGGGCAGATCCTCGCCGTCGACACCGAGACCGGCCAGGTGCTCGACACCGAGTCCATCGACAGCCGCCTGAAGTCGCGCCATCCCTACAAGCTGTGGCTGCGCAAGCATGCCCAGCGCATCAAGGCGACGCTGGAAGACCGCGACCATGGTTCGCCCTTCTACGACCCGGACCAGCTCAAGCAGTACATGAAGATGTTCCAGGTCACCTTCGAGGAGCGTGACCAGGTGCTGCGTCCGCTCGGTGAGCAGGGCCAGGAAGCGGTCGGCTCCATGGGCGACGACACCCCGATGGCGGTGCTCAGCCAGCGCGTGCGCTCGCCTTACGACTACTTCCGTCAGCAGTTCGCGCAGGTCACCAACCCGCCGATCGACCCGCTGCGCGAGGCGATCGTCATGTCCCTGGAAATCTGCCTGGGCGCCGAACGCAACATCTTCAGCGAATCGCCCGAGCATGCCACCCGCGTGATCCTCAGCAGCCCGGTGATCTCGCCGGCCAAGTGGCGCGCGCTGATGAACCTGGATCGTCCGGGCTTCGACCGTCATGTCATCGATATGAACTACGACGAGTCGCTGGGCCTGGAAGCCGCCGTGCGCAACATGGCCGATCAGGCCGAGGAAGCCGTGCGCGCCGGCAAGGTGCTGCTGGTGCTGACCGATCGTCACATCGCCCCGGGCAAGCTGCCGGCGCATGCGTCGCTGGTCACCGGTGCCGTGCATCACCGCCTGGTGGAAAAGGGCCTGCGCTGCGACTGCAACATCCTGGTGGAAACCGCCACCGCGCGTGACCCGCATCACTACGCCGTGCTGCTGGGCTTCGGCGCCTCGGCGGTGTACCCGTTCCTGGCCTACGAAGTGCTGGGCGACCTGATCCGCACCGGCGAAGTGCTGGGCGATCTGTACGAAGTGTTCAAGCACTACCGCAAGGGCATTTCCAAGGGCCTGCTGAAGATCCTGTCGAAGATGGGTATCTCCACCGTCGCGTCCTATCGCGGCGCGCAGCTGTTCGAGGCCGTCGGCCTGGCCGATGAAGTCACCGAGCTGTGCTTCCGCGGCGTGGCCAGCCGCATCCAGGGCGCGCGCTTCGTCGATATCGAGAGCGAGCAGAAGCTGCTGTCCTTCGAGGCCTGGAACAACCGCAAGCCGATCCAGCAGGGCGGTCTGCTCAAGTTCGTCTACGGCGGTGAATACCACGCCTACAACCCGGACGTGGTACGCACGCTGCAGGAAGCCGTGCAACAGGGCAACTACGCCAAGTACAAGGAATACTCGACGCTGGTCGACACCCGTCCGGTGTCGATGATCCGCGACCTGCTCAAGGTCAAGGAGTCCGCCACGCCGATCAGCCTCGACGAAGTCGAGCCGCTGCAGTCGATCTTCAAGCGCTTCGACGCCGCCGGTATCTCCCTCGGCGCGCTGTCGCCGGAGGCGCACGAGGCGCTGGCCGAGGCGATGAACCGTCTGGGTGGTCGCTCCAACTCCGGTGAGGGCGGTGAAGACCCGGCCCGCTACGGCACTATCAAGAGCTCCAAGATCAAGCAGGTGGCCACCGGCCGCTTTGGCGTGACCCCGGAATACCTGGTCAACGCCGAAGTGCTGCAGATCAAGGTGGCCCAGGGCGCCAAGCCCGGTGAGGGCGGCCAGCTGCCGGGTGGCAAGGTCAACGGCCTGATCGCGCGTCTGCGTTATGCGGTACCGGGCGTGACCCTGATCTCGCCGCCGCCGCACCACGACATCTATTCGATCGAAGACCTGGCGCAGCTGATCTATGACCTCAAGCAGGTCAACCCGAAGGCGCTGGTGTCGGTCAAGCTGGTGGCGGAAGCCGGTGTCGGCACCATCGCTGCCGGTGTGGCCAAGGCCTATGCCGACCTGATCACCATTTCCGGTTACGACGGTGGCACCGGCGCGTCGCCGCTGACCTCCATCCGCTATGCCGGCGCGCCCTGGGAACTGGGCCTGGCCGAAACCCACCAGACCCTGCGCGGCAACGACCTGCGCGGCAAGGTACGGGTGCAGACCGACGGTGGTCTGAAAACCGGTCTGGACGTGATCAAGGCGGCCATCCTCGGCGCCGAGAGCTTCGGCTTCGGCACCGCGCCGATGGTCGCGCTGGGTTGCAAATACCTGCGCATCTGCCACCTGAACAACTGCGCCACTGGCGTGGCCACGCAGAACGACAAGCTGCGCAAGGATCACTTCATCGGCACCGTCGAGATGGTGATGAACTTCTTCACCTACGTCGCCGAGGAAACCCGCGAGTGGCTGGCCAAGCTGGGCGTGCGCAGCCTGGAGGAGCTGATCGGCCGTACCGATCTGCTCGAAGTGCTGCCGGGCGAAACCGCCAAGCAGGGCAACCTGGATCTGTCGCCGCTGCTGGCCAGCGCGCATATCCCGGCCGACAAGCCGCAGTTCTGCCAGGTGCCGAAGAACCCGCCGTTCGACGAAGGCCTGCTGGCCGAGAAGATGGTGGACATGGCCAAGGACGCCATCGCCGGCAAGACCGGCGGTGAGTTCGAGCTGAACATCGGTAACTGCGACCGCTCCATCGGCGCACGCATTTCCGGTGAGATCGCCCGCGTGCATGGCAACCAGGGCATGAACGACGCACCGATCACCTTCCGCTTCAAGGGCACTGCCGGTCAGAGCTTCGGCGTATGGAACGCCGGTGGTCTGAACCTGCGCCTGGAAGGCGATGCCAACGACTACGTAGGCAAGGGCATGACCGGCGGCAAGATCGTCATCACCCCGCCTGCCGGCAGCCCGTTCGCCACCGAGGACAGCGCCATCATCGGCAACACCTGTCTGTACGGCGCCACCGGCGGCAAGCTGTTCGCCACCGGTACCGCGGGCGAGCGTTTCGCCGTGCGCAACTCCGGCGCCCACGCCGTGGTGGAAGGCACGGGCGACCACTGCTGCGAGTACATGACCGGCGGTTTCGTCTGCGTGCTGGGCAAGACCGGCTACAACTTCGGCTCGGGCATGACCGGCGGCTTCGCCTATGTGCTCGATATGGACAACGGCTTCTACGACCGCGTCAACCACGAACTGGTGGAAATCCAGCGCATCAACAATGAAGCGATGGAGGCCTACCGCAGCCACCTGGAAAGCGTACTCGCCGAGTACGTCGAAGAGACCGGCAGCGAGTGGGGTCAGAACCTGCTGGAGAATCTGGACGATTACCTGCGCAAGTTCTGGCTGGTGAAACCGAAAGCGGCGAGCCTGAAGTCGCTGTTGTCCAGCACCCGTGCCAACCCGCAATAAGAATGCGCCTGAAGTGGTTTGATGAGGTAACGCAATGACTGAACGTCTGAATAACGACTTCCAGTTCATCGAAGTCGGGCGCAAAGACCCGAAGAAGAAACTGCTGCGTCAGCGCAAGAAGGAATTCGTCGAGATCTACGACAACTTCAAGCCGGCGCAGGCCGCTGACCAGGCGCATCGCTGCCTGGGCTGCGGCAACCCGTATTGCGAGTGGAAGTGCCCGGTGCACAACTTCATTCCGAACTGGCTCAAGCTGGTGTCGGAAGGCAACATCCTGGCCGCCGCCGAACTCTCGCACCAGACCAACACCCTGCCGGAAGTCTGCGGCCGCGTGTGCCCGCAGGATCGTCTGTGCGAGGGGGCCTGCACCCTCAATGACGGCTTTGGCGCGGTGACCATCGGCTCGGTGGAGAAGTACATCACCGACACGGCGTTCGCCATGGGCTGGCGCCCGGACATGTCCAAGGTCAAGCCGACCGGCAAGCGCGTTGCGGTGATCGGTGCCGGCCCGGCCGGCCTGGGCTGCGCCGACGTGCTGGTGCGCAACGGCGTGACCCCGGTGGTGTTCGACAAGAACCCGGAAATCGGTGGCCTGCTGACCTTCGGCATCCCCGAGTTCAAGCTGGAAAAGACCGTGCTCAGCCGTCGCCGTGAAGTCTTCACCGGCATGGGCATCGAGTTCCGCCTGAACACCGAGATCGGCAAGGACGTGACCATGCAGCAATTGCTGGATGAGTACGATGCCGTCTTCATGGGCATGGGCACCTACACCTACATGAAGGGTGGTTTCCCGGGCGAGGACCTGCCGGGCGTCTACGACGCGCTGGATTTCCTCATTGCCAACGTCAACCGCAATCTCGGTTTCGAGAAGTCGCCAGAAGACTTCATCGACATGAAGGGCAAGCGCGTGGTGGTACTGGGCGGTGGCGACACCGCGATGGACTGCAACCGCACCTCGATCCGTCAGGGCGCCAAGGCCGTGACCTGCGCCTACCGTCGTGACGAAGAGAACATGCCCGGCTCGCGCAAGGAAGTGAAGAACGCCAAGGAAGAGGGCGTGAAGTTCCTCTTCAACCGCCAGCCCATCGCCATCGTCGGCGAAGACAAGGTGGAAGGCATCAAGGTGGTCGAGACCCGTCTCGGTGAGCCCGATGCCCGTGGCCGTCGCAGCCCCGAGCCGATCCCCGGCTCCGAGGAGATTATCCCGGCCGAAGCCGTGCTGATCGCCTTCGGGTTCCGTCCGAGCCCGGCGCCCTGGTTCGAGCAGTTCGAGATCCAGACCGACAGCCAGGGCCGCGTCGTGGCGCCCGAGCAGTCGCAGTTCAAGCACCAGACCAGCAACCCGAAGATCTTCGCCGGTGGCGACATGGTGCGTGGTTCCGACCTGGTGGTGACGGCGATCTTCGAAGGTCGTAATGCTGCCGAAGGTATCCTCGACTATCTGGGCGTCTGACTGATTCGTCGCGGCCTGCCCGCGACAAATTGACCCGATGGACAAAAGGCACGGCACCCGCCGTGCCTTTTGTTTTGCGCTCTGCGAAAATGCCCGCACTTTTTTCTAGGACTCTGCCATGACCGCCCTGAAGAACGACCGTTTCCTGCGTGCCCTGCTCAAGCAACCCGTGGATGTCACGCCGATCTGGATGATGCGCCAGGCCGGCCGCTATCTGCCGGAGTACCGCGCGACCCGGGCCAAGGCCGGCGACTTCGTGAGCCTGATGAAGAACCCGGAACTGGCCTGCGAGGTCACCATCCAGCCGCTGGACCGCTACCCGCAACTGGATGCGGCGATCCTCTTTTCCGACATCCTCACCATCCCTGATGCTATGGGCCAGGGCCTGTACTTCGAGACCGGCGAAGGCCCGCGCTTCAAGAAGGCGGTCGGCAGCCTGGCCGATATCGAGGCGCTGCCGGTGCCGGATGCCGAGAAGGACCTGGGCTACGTGATGGACGCGGTGCGTACCATCCGCCGCGAGCTGAACGGTCGTGTGCCGCTGATCGGCTTCTCCGGCAGCCCTTGGACGCTGGCCACCTACATGGTCGAAGGCGGCTCGTCGAAGGACTTCCGCAAGTCCAAGGCCATGCTCTACGACAATCCCCAGGCCATGCATGCGCTGCTCGACAAGCTGGCGCAGTCGGTCACAGCCTACCTAAACGGGCAGATTCTGGCCGGGGCGCAGGCGGTGCAGATCTTCGATTCCTGGGGCGGCGCGCTGTCGGCGGCGGCCTATCAGGAGTTCTCCCTGGCCTACATGAAGAAGATCGTCGACGGCCTGATCCGCGAGCACGACGGGCGCCGCGTGCCGGTGATCCTGTTCACCAAGGGCGGCGGTCTGTGGTTGAAGTCCATGGCCGACAGCGGCGCCGAGGCGCTGGGTCTGGACTGGACCTGCGATATCGGCAGCGCGCGTGCCCGTGTCGGTGCCAAGGTCGCCCTGCAGGGCAACATGGACCCGGCGGTGCTCTACGCCAAGCCGGAAGCGATCCGCGCCGAAGTGGCGCGCATCCTGGCCGCCTACGGCGCCGGCAGCGGCCATGTCTTCAACCTAGGCCATGGCATCACCCCGGAAGTCGACCCGGCTCACGCGGGCGCCTTCTTCGAGGCGGTGCACGAGCTGTCGGCGGCTTATCACCGCTGATCGATCACCTCACAGAGGCCGCGCGAGCGGCCTCTTCTGTGTCCGGCGGTCAGCACATGACCGAATGCCTCGCGTCTGTCACGGGCTTTGCATAGAATCCCCAGCACAGACAGCTCAGGGAGGTGTGCGATGCGACGTGTGGTGTTCAACCAGAAGGGCGGCGTAGGCAAGTCCAGCATCGCCTGCAATCTTGCAGCGGTGAGTGCGGCGCAGGGCTACCGCACCCTGCTGATCGACCTGGATGCGCAGGCCAACTCGACCCATTACCTCACCGGCCTGACCGGCGAGGAAATCCCCATGGGCATCGCCGATTTCTTCAAGCAGACCCTGTCATCCGGACCGTTCGCCAAGAAGGGCAAGGTGGATATCTACGAGACGCCCTTCGACAACCTGCACGTGGTCACCGCCACCGCCGAGCTGGCCGAGTTGCAGCCCAAGCTTGAGCAGAAGCACAAGATCAACAAGCTGCGCAAACTGCTCGACGAGCTGGCCGAGGACTACGATCACATCTACCTGGACACCCCGCCCGCGCTGAATTTCTACACGGTTTCCGCGCTGATTGCGGCAGACCGCGTGCTGATCCCCTTCGACTGCGACAGTTTCTCGCGCAATGCCCTCTATGGCCTGCTGGCCGAGATCGAAGAGCTCAAGGACGATCACAACGAGGAGCTGGAGGTGGAGGGCATCGTGGTCAACCAGTTCCAGCCGCGCGCCACCCTGCCGCAGCAGCTGCTGGATGAGCTGATCGCCGAGGGCTTGCCGGTGTTGCCGGTGAATCTAATGAGCTCGGTGAAGATGCGCGAGTCGCACCAGGCCTGTACACCGCTGATCCATCTGGATGCACGGCACAAGCTGACCCAGCAGTTCGTCGAGCTGCACGATCTGCTCAACGCCGGTTGAGAATGAAAAAGGCGCCTGGAGGCGCCTTTTCGTGTGTCGCTGGCCCTAGCGCACCACGAACACGTCGCACGGCGCCTTGTGCAGAAAATGCTGCGCCAGGCTGCCCAGCAGCGCCTGGGACAGCGCGCTGCGGCCGTGGCTGCCCAGCACCAGCAGTTCGCTGCGGCGGACTTTGATCTGTTCCTGCAGGCAACGCAGGATTCCGCCCTGGATAACCTCGTGGCTCAGTGTCGGGCCTTTCTCCGGCAGGTTCTGCGCCTCGTCCTGTAGCAGCTGGTCGATCAGGCCCTGCTGGGTCTGCAATTGCAGCTGCACTTCCTTCGGGGTGCCCTTGTCCGGTTCGAACACATGCAGTGCATGCAGCTCTGTCCCCTCCGGTAGCAAGCGATAGGCCTGGCCGAGGGCGCTGCAGGCGCACAGGGAGAAGTCGATGGCGGCCAGGGCGCGTTGATAGGGGGCGAAGTCGTTGCGCGCCACCAGCAGCAGCGGCACGGTGCAGCGCCGGGCGATGCGATCGAGGCTGGTGCCGGAGAAGAAGTCGTGACGCTGATGATGGCCGCCCAGCACCAGCAGATCACAGCCGCTGTCCTGAACCTGCTGCAGGACCACTTCGGAGGGTTTGCCGCTGAGCATGCGCAGCTCGGTGCCGGCAGGGGCGAACTGGGTGAGGCTGCGGTCCAGCGCCTGGCGTGCCTTTTCGTGTTGCTCGCTGCTCTGGCTCGGATCGAGCACATGCAGCAGGGTCAGGCGGGCGTTGTGCTGCTGGGCGAGTTGGGTGGCGCGGCACAGAGCCATGTCGGCCGTGTCACGAACATCATGGGCGATAAGGATATGGTTGAACATGGTGACGGCTCTCCTGCCGATACCAGTCGGCAATTTTATTGTGCCTGTTCAATTAGCCGTTCTTTTGACCTATGGCAAGCTCGCGGACTGTTGCCGATTGTGTGAGCGGAGCGGCAGAAGCGTTCAGCGTAGTCGCAACTGATACAAGCCGCGACTCTCTGCCACCACCTCGCCATCGACACCGGTCAGTTGCAGCTCCAGCAGGTACTCGGCCTTGCCTTCGCGCGCTGCTCGCGCCTGCAGATCGTCAATCTCCTGTGCCGACAGGCGCGCCTCGACGCGGATGTCGCCGCTGGCCGGGCGGCGAAAGCGCAGGTTCAGTTCCTTGACGATGGGGTAGAAGCGCTGCACGTCGAAGCTGGTGAGAAACAGCGCGCCGCCGGGAATTTCCGCCAGGGTGAACAGCGCCCCCGCATACATGCTGCCGATATGGTTCTGGTTGCCTTCCAGCGGCATACACAGGCGTACGAAGCCAGGTTCGAGCACTTCGGCCTGGAGCCCGCTGCGGCGGACGAAGGCGATCTGCTGTTCGGTGAGCTGGCGGGCGATTTCCACGGGCAGGGGCATGGCGGCACTCCTAGGGGGCGTACCGCCAGACTAAGGGTTGGCCGGCGCCCTGCAAGTGACCGCAGCGGCCGCTGCGAATGACCGAAGCGCTCAAGCATCCGTCGATGCTCTGGAGGCCGTCCCTGCGCTGTGCGCACCGGCACCGCGTTTATCGGCGGTGTGCATGGCGCACCCTACCCTTGGACGATGGTTACCGCGGGATGCAGGCTAGACGCCCTGCTGGCGCAGCCAGGCCAGCAGTTGCGGCAGCGGCATGGCGCCGCTCTGGCGGGCCACTTCAACGCCACCCTTGAACATGATGAGGCTGGGAATGGAGCGAATGCCGAGCTGGCCGGACAGCTGCGGGTTGGCCTCGCTGTCCAGTTTGCCCAGGCGACAGCGCCCCCGCAGCTGCGCCGCGGCCTGGGCGAAGGTCGGCGCGAAGGCCTGGCAGGGCCCGCACCAGCTGGCCCAGACATCCACCAGCAGGGGTAGGTCGCCCTTGAGCTGGCTGGCGAAGTTGCCCTGGGTCAGTTCGATGGGCGCTGCAGGCAGCACCTCGGCCTTGCAGCGCCCACAGCGCGGGGCATCGCCCAGGCGCTCGGCAGGGATGCGGTTGAGCCTGTTGCAGTGCGGGCAGGGAATCAGCAGCGGATCGGACATGAGGCGAGGCTCCGTGGGTCATGTGCCTTAAATGGAGCCAGCGCCTGCGGATATCAAGTCAGACCGGGGTCAGCGGGAAGAACCAGGGGATGACCAGGGTGGCCACGCCCCACAGCAGCAGGTTCAGCGGAATACCGACCTTCATGAAGTCGGTGAAACGATAGCCACCGGCGTTGTAGACGAAGGTGTTGGTCTGGTAGCCGATGGGGGTGGCAAAGCTGGCGCTGGCGGCGAACATCACCGCGACCACGAAGGCGCGCGGATCGACGCCCAGGTGCTGGGCCATGCCGATGGCGATGGGCGTCACCAGTACCGCCACCGCGTTGTTCGACAGCATCTCGGTGAGGATCGAGGTGAACAGGTAGATGAAGCTCAGCATCAGCAGTGGCCCGGCCCAGGGCAGCCAGCCCATGACGTTCTCCACCAGCAGCTTGACCAGGCCGACCTTGTCCATGGCGATGCTGATGGCCAGCATGCCGAAGATCAGGCTGAGGATCTTCCAGTCCACTGCCTTGTAGGCGTCCTCCACATCCAGGCAGCGGGTCGCCAGCACGGTCACCGCGCCGATGATCGCCAGGCCCTCGATGGGCATCACGCCGAAGGCGGCCAACAGCATCACCGCCAGGGTGGCGCCGATGGCGATGGGCGCCTTGTCGCGGCGGAAGGCGCGCTCCTGCACGGCGTTGAGGCTGATCAGCTCGCCGTTGTCGGCGAAGCGCTTGATTTGCGCGGGGGTGCCTTCGACCAGCATCACGTCGCCGAACTGCAGCTCGAAGTCGTCGAGGTTGCCCTGCACGTTCTCGTCCTGGCGGTGCACGGCGAGCACGGCGATGCCGTAGCGCGCGGTGAGGTCGAGGTCGCGCATGGGGCGGTGGCTGTAGCGCGAGTTACGCCCGACTATGGCCTCGGCGAGGATCACGTCATGGCTGCTGATGGTCTCGAAGGCATCGCCACGGTTGAAGCTCAGGTGGCCGCTTTCGCGCAGTTCCACCACGTCCTTGACCTGGCCATGCAGCACCAGGCGGTCGCCGCTGGCCAGCAGGGTGTCGGCGCCGGGTTCGGTCAGCTCCAGCTCTTCACGAAACAGCTTGAGTACCTGCAGGCCGCTGCCGCCATTGAGGTTGGCCTCGTGCAGGGTCTTGCCGATCATCGGTGAGTCGTGCGGCACCAGCAGCTCGGTCATGAAGGTGCGCGACAGGTCGGGGCGCAGCTGGCGCGACAGGGTCTCGCGCTCCGGCAGCAGGTGGCGGCCAATGGTCAGCAGGTAGAGCATGCCGACCGTAGCCATGATCAGGCCCGCGCCGGTGATCTCGAAGATGCCGAAGGGGGCGAGGCCGGCCTTGCGCGCCACGCCGTCGACCAGAATGTTGGTCGAGGTGCCGATCATGGTCAGGGTGCCGCCGAGGATGGTGGCGTAGGACAGCGGGATCAGCAGCTTGGACGGCAGGGTGCCGGCGCGGCGCGCCAGGGCGATGGCCACCGGGGTGAGAATGGCCACCACCGGAGTGTTGTTGAGGCAGGCCGATACCACCAGCGCGGTGAGGGTAAGGCCGGTGAGCACGCGGATCGGGCTGGTGCCGACCAGATTGCCCAACCAGTTGCCCAGCGCATCGATGCAGCCGGTGCGCTCCAGTGCGGCGGACAGCACGAACATGCAGGCGATGGTCACCGGCGCCGAGTTGGAAAGCACGCTGAGCACTTCCTTGGGCTCCAGCAACTGGCTGACCAGCAGCGCCGCCACGGCGATCGCGGCGACGATGTCCGGGCTCCACTTTTCGCGCACGAAGGCGTACAGCACCCAGATCAGCAGGGCGCCGACGAACAGCAAGGGCAGGGAGTCCCAGGGCATGAGCATCCTTAGCGTCGAATCTCGTGTGAGGTATCGGGCGCGCACCGGGGCGGCCTGGCAGGGCGCCAAGATAGTGGGGTTCTGTTAGATAGTCTAAGAATGTTTGGGAAGGTTTATATGCCTTTTCGATTTAATGGATAAGGCATCCGGCTTTGGTAGCTGGCGCGTTATCCGTCCATCCGCCCGAGCTGACCGGATGGGTAGGGCGGGGGCAACCCGCTGCCAGCGATGGCGGGTGTTATCCCGTGCGGTCAGCGGGCGGTTGGTGCGCGCGGCGCACCCTACGGTCAATTTACGAGGAGCAGCTGATTTCCAGGTGCTTGCCCCACTCCGGCGGGCGCTGGGCATAGCGCTGCATGCCCGGCTGTTCGTCGAACGGGCGCGAAAGCACCGCGTGCAGTTCGCGCACCGGGCCGTAGTCACCGGCCTCGGCCGCCTCGATGACCTGCTGCGCCAGGTAGTTGCGCAGGATGTACAGCGGGTTGACGGCGTGCATGCGCGCTCGGCGTTCGTCCTGCTGCTGGCCCTCGCGCTCGCAGCGCGCCAGATAGTCGCGGCCCCAGGCATCGAAGCCGGCCAGATCGACGAAGTCGTTGCGTACCACCTGCAGCGCATCGGCCGGTGCCTGCTCGCCGAGCTGGCGGAAGAACAGGCTGTAGTCGGTCGCCTTGCCCTGCTGCATCAGTTGCAGCAGGCGCTGCACCAGGGCTTCGTCGTCATCCTCGGCGCTGGTCAGGCCCAGGCCCAGGCGCTTGCGCATCAGGTCGAGGTAATGGGCCTGATACAGCGGCAGAAACAGCTCCAGGGTCTCGCGCAGCTTCTCCACCTCGATCATCGGCATCAGCGCCTGGGCCAGGGCGGCCAGGTTCCAGTGGGCGATGGGCACCTGGTTGCTGAAGCTGTAGCGGCCGGTGTCGTCGGAGTGGTTGCAGATGTGGTTGGCATCGAAGTCGTCGAGGAAGGCATAGGGACCGTAATCGAAGGTGATGCCGAGGATCGACATGTTGTCGGTGTTCATTACCCCATGGCAGAAGCCATAGGCCTGCCAATGGGCGATCATCGCGGCGGTGCGCTCCAGCACCTCGCGGAACATCGCCAGCCAGGGCTCGTCCTGCGTGAGGCACTGGGGAAAGTGGTTGGCCAGCACGTGTTCGCCGAGCACCTTGAGCTGTTCATGCTGGCGCGTGTAATAGAAATACTCGAAGTGGCCGAAGCGCACGTGGCTTGGCGCCAGGCGCAGGACCATGGCCGCGCGCTCCTGCTTCTCGCGCCATACCGGGGTGTCGGAGGTGGTCACGCACAGCGCGCGCGAGCTGGGGATGCCCAGGGCGTGCAGGTGTTCGCTGGCGAGGAACTCGCGGATGGACGAGCGCAGCACGGCGCGGCCGTCGCCCATGCGCGAGTAGGGGGTCTGGCCGGCGCCCTTGAGGTGCAGGTCCCAGTGCTCGCCGGCCGCGTTGACCACCTCGCCGAGCAGCAGGCCGCGGCCATCGCCCAGACGCGGCGTATAGCCGCCAAACTGATGGCCGGAGTAGACCATGGCGCGCGGCTCGGCTTCACCCCACAGCTTGTGCCCGGCGAACAGCTCGGCGAACTCCTCGCGCTGCGCCTCGGCCGGGTCGAGATCGAGCAGGGCCATGGCGGCACTGCTCGCCACCACCAGGCGTGGCTGCTCGATGGGTTCGGGCAGCACTTCGGTGGAGAAAGCGTCACCAAGACGGGCGAAGCGGTTGTCGAAAGTCAGTTGGTCGAGCTTTTTCACCGGAGGCCTCGTCAGGTCGCCGCGGGCGGCGGATTTTTCTTGTCGGCGGCGCCGGCGGCGGCCGCCTTGATCACATCCTTCTGCAGATGCTGCTCAGCGTCGAGGTTCTTCACGTACACGTCCACCTGGCGGAAGGCGATGTTGATGCCGTGCTTGGCGAATTCGCGATCGATGAAGCGGTTGATCTCGTCGGTAGCCGGGTTGCGGTCGCCGAGGTCGCGCACGTGGATGCGCAGCTCGTGATCCAGGGTGCTCTCGCCGAAGCTGAGGAAGTAGACGATCGGCGACGGCTCCTTGAGTACGCGGGGGTTTTCCTGGGCGGCCTGCAGCAGCAGTTTGCGCACCAGATCCAGATCCGAGCCGTAGCTGACGCCCACCTTGAGGGTGACGCGGGTGACCGTGTCGCTCAGCGACCAGTTGATCAGCTGGCCGGTGATGAAGGTCTTGTTCGGAACGATGATTTCCTTGTGGTCGAAATCGGTGATGGTGGTGGCGCGAATGCGGATCTTGCTCACCGTACCGGACAGGTTGCCGATGGTGACCACGTCGCCGATGCGCACCGGACGCTCGAACAGGATGATCAGGCCGGAGATGAAGTTGGCGAAGATCTCCTGCAGGCCGAAACCCAGGCCCACCGACAGCGCCGCCACCAGCCATTGCAGCTTGTCCCAGCTCACCCCCAGGGTGGACAGGGTGCTGACGATACCGATACCCACCAGCACGTAGGACAGCAGGGTGGTGGTGGCGTAGGCGCTGCCCTGGGCCAGCTTCAGGCGTGACAGCACCAGCACCTCGAGCAGACCGGGCAGGTTGCGCGCCAGGGCCACGGTGATGGCGACGATGATCAGCGCGCCAAGCACGTCCATCAGGCTGATCGGCACCATGGTGGCGGTATCGCCGGTGCCGCTGCTGTATTCGTACAGGCTGACGGTTTCCAGGTAGGTGAACACGCCGATCAGTTCGGCCCAGACCCAGTACAGGCAGACCAGGAAACCGGCCAGCAGGGCCAGGCGGATCAGGCGCAGCGACTGCTGGTTGACCTGTTCGATATCCAGCGTCGGCTCCTCGATGCTGATCTCGCCGTCGCCTTCCTTGCTCTGTGCCTGGCGCTTGGCCAGGGCGCGCTGGTAGGCCAGGCGCCGTGCAGCCACGCTCAGGCCGCGGATCAGGGCGGCTTCGACGATCAGCCAGATGATCAGCAGATAGAGGGTGTCGATCAGGCGGTCGGTCAGCTTCAGGGCGGTGTAGTAGTAGCCGAAGGCAACCGCACCGATCAGCGCCAGCGGCAGCACATTGAACAGCATCCCGACGCTGGTACGCAGCGCCGAAGTGTGTTCCCGCTGCGGCGCATTGAACAGCAGGCGGAACATCAGCCAGGCCATCAGCGCATAGCAGCTGAGCACCACACAGATGCCGATCACGTCGCTGGCCAGGCTGTCGGGCTGGTGCTCGGCGATGCTCACCACCGCCACCAGCGCCATCACCACCATGCCCAGATGGCGCAGGTGGCGGCGGAAGAAGGACACGTTGGCCGGTGGCCAGTGGAAGTGCAGCACCGCCACGCCATCGGGTGCCAGGATGCGATGCAGGGTATAGAACACCAGCCAGGCTTCGGCCATCTCGTAGAACGCGCCGCCCAGGTAGAGGTTCTGCCCGCGTGCATCGTGCAGCAGGGCATAGCCGCAGAGCATCAGGAACAGCGCGACCGGCAGCGCCAGCACCAGGTTCAGGCCCAGGGCGAAGGGGGTGTGCAGCTGGCTGTCACGCTTGTAGTGGCCGATATCGGCATGCAGGTTGCCGAGCTTGCCGAACAGGTACTGGCGGCGCCACAGAATCAGCGCGCAGAGCAGCAGCAACGGCAGAAACACCAGCGGTCGCTCCAGCAGCGCGGCGCTCAGTTCGCTCAGCACCACGCCCCAGGGCAGGCTGTCTAGCTGCTGCTGCAGGCGCCGCGGGGCACTTTTCAGCCACTCGAGATCCAGCGGCTTGTTGCTGGGAATCCAGAACATCTGCTCGTCGATGGTGGCGCGCAGGTTGCTGGCGGTGCTGTGCAGTTCGCGCTGGTTGAGCTGCAGGGTGATCGACTCGTTGAGCAGGGAGTTGAGCGAGCGACTCAGGCGCTCGAGCAGCTCGCGGCGCGTTTTCAGCTGATCGAGCAGGGCATTGCGCAGCTCCGGGGTGACGTTCTCGCTCGGCTGGCCCTGCAGCAGGTTGTCGACATAACGCGCCGGATCGCTGATCTCGTCGCGCTGCTTGTTCAGGTCGAACTGATACAGGCGGATATCGGCGATCTCGTCGGCCAGTCGGCTGTCTTCCAGCTGCAGCTGCGGCAGGGCCTGTTTCTGCTGATAGAGGATGCGCGACAGCAGCAGGCTGCCCTGCAGCACCCGGATCTGCTCGTCCAGGGCCTGGTTGGCCTGGTTGAGGTTATCCAGTTGCTGGCGGGTTCTCAGGTTCTGCTCGGTCAGGCTGTTGAGGCGGTCGGTGGAGCGCAGCAGGTAATCGGACAGCTTGAGGTTGAGCGAACTTTCCCGAGCCAGCAGGCGGTCGGAGCTGGCACGCTCGGCCTCGCGCGACTGCTCGGCGACGGTCTGCTCCGACTCGGCGCGGCGGCGTTCGTTGATCAGGCTCTGCAGCTCCTGGCGCTCCAGCTCGGCGCGGCGGATGCGCTCCTCGAGCAGCGCACGCTGGGCGCTGCCGAGGTCCAGCAGCTGGCTGTTGCCGGCCATTTCCTGGCGGCGCAGCTGGGTCTGCGCGGCGAGCTGGGCGAGCTCGGCGTTGAGCAGGGCGCGCCGTTCCGGCGTCAGCGGCTTGCCGTCGTCCCGGCCGCTTTTCAGGCTGTTGTTGATCTGCTGGCTGCGCGCCTGGTTCTGGCTGATCTCGGCCTGGGCGCGCTCGGGGCGGGTCTGCGCGGTGATCACCAGGCTATTGGCCTCGATGATCGCCTTGTTCCATTCGGTCAGCTGGTTGGAGCGCTCGTTCAGCAGCTGTTCCAGTTGTGCCAGCGAGGTGCGCGCGTGGCGCTCGGCGGCGGCTACCTCGGGGCTGGCCTTGAGCCGGTCCAGCTCGCGCTGGGCTTCGGTGATCAGGCGTGGCGCGCCATCGAGCTGCTTGCGCAGATCGTTCAGCCGCTGTTCGCTGGTGTCGCGGTCCTTGAGCATGCGCAGCGTCTGCTCGAGGGTCTGCTTCAGCGCCAGTTGCTCGGCCTCCGGCAGTTTGCGGTCGGCCAGGGTATCCAGGCTCTGCTGGACATCAGCGGCCTTGGGCGGCTCTTCGGCGTGCGCGGCGCTCAGGCCGAAACACAGGAGAAACAGGATGAGGGCTAGCGAATGGCGCAACTGGGGCATGATGACCTGGCGGCAGAGAAGTGGACGAGCTGAGTGTAGGCGGCAGGCGCTGGCACCTTCGGCGATGACGAGCGGCCTAGGTCTGCGATCCTAGCAAAGTCTCAGAGGAACAGCCCGGGGCCCGGACGACTGCCCTCGGGGAATCTGACGCCGACCTTGCGCACCTTGTTCCCTTCCATCGAGGCCACCGTCCAGGTCAGACCCTGCCACTCCACCTGATCGCCGACCACCGGCTCGCCGCCGATTTCATGGGCGATGAAGCGGCCCAGCGGCTGATGGCCGTCCAGACCGTCCAGCTTGAGGCCGTAGAGCGCGGCCACGGCGGCCAGTTCGGCGTCACCTTCGAGTACGAAGTCGCCGAAGAAGCGCAGGTCCTGGCCCCGTTTGGGAGCCTGGCTGAACAGCTTGCCGAGCGCCGGCAGGTCGTGCTCATGGCCGATCACACAGAGCAGATCCCCGGCCTCCAGGCGTGTGCTGCCCGAGGGGTGGAGCAGTTCGCGGCCGCGAAACAGGGCGGCGATGCGGGTGCCGTCGGGCATGTTCAGCTCGCGCAGGGCGGCGCCGATGCACCATTTCTCCGCGCCCAGGCGATAGACGAACAGCTCCCACTGGCTGGTGGGGTGTACCTCCAGGCCGGCGCGCGATACCGGTGCCGGCTCCGGCGGTACGGTGACGCGCATCAGCTTGGCGGCCAGCGGCAGGCTGGTGCCCTGCAGCAGCAGCGACACCAGGACGATGAAGAAGGCCACGTTGAAAAACAGCTGTGCGTTGGGCAGGCCGGCCATCAGCGGGAAGACGGCGAGGATGATCGGCACCGCGCCGCGCAGGCCGACCCAGGCGATGAACATCCGCTCGCGGTCGTGGAACGCGCGAAACGGCAGCAAGCCGAGGAAGATCGACAGCGGTCGGGCGAACAGGATCATCCACAGCGCCAGGCCCAGCGCAGGCACGGCGATGGGCAGCAACTCATGCGGCGTGACCAGCAGGCCGAGCACCAGGAACATGCCGATCTGTGCCAGCCAGGTCAGCCCGTCGAGCATGTGCAGGATGCCGTGACGCGAACGAATCGGCCGGTTGCCCAGCAGCAGGCCGCACAGGTAGATGGCGAGAATGCCGCTGCCGCCCACGGCCGTGGTGATGGCGAAGATGATTAGGCCTCCGCTGACCACCAGCAGTGGGTAAAGGCCGGTTGCCAGTTCCATGCGGTTGATCAGCAGGAGCAATAGCCAGCCGCCGCCGAGGCCGAGCAGGGCGCCGAGGCCGAACTGCTGCACCAGCTGGATCGGCAGGTCCCAGCTGAAGCCGCTTTGGCCGCTGGCGAGCATGGCGATCAGGGTGACGGTGAGGAACACCGCCATCGGGTCGTTGCTGCCGGACTCGATTTCCAGCGTGGAGCTGACCCGCTCGTTGAGGCCGCGGCCGCCGAGCAGGGAGAACACCGCTGCGGCATCGGTGGAGCCGACGATGGCGCCGATCAGCAGGCCCTCGAGCAGGCTCAGGTCGAACAGCCAGGCTGCGGCCAGGCCGGTCAGCCCCGCCGTTATCATCACCCCCAGCGTGGCCAGTGACAGCGATGGCCACAGCGCCACGCGGAAGCTCGACACCCGTGTGCGCATGCCGCCATCGAGCAGGATCACGGCCAGCGCCAGGTTGCCCACCAGATAGGCCAGGGGATAGTTGTCGAAGACGATGCCGCCGGGGCCGTCGGTGCCGGCGAGCATGCCGACAGCGAGGAAGATCACCAGAATAGGGATGCCGAAGCGGGTGCCGAAGGCGCTGACCAGAATGCTGGCCGCCACCAGCAGGGCGCCGATCAAGAACAGATTGTTGATGGCGGCGGCGTCCAACGGCGTACTCCTGGCCTGGTGGTGAAGGCGCCGTTATGCATGGCGCGTGCCAGGGATTCTAACCGTTGCCCTCGTGGCGCTGTCAAAAAGGTTATTACATTTTTCTAAATTGCCCCGAAGCGACGCGGGCCGGGCCGCCTCGGAGCATTGGCTCAGGTCAGAACCAGGCGTCCTGCATGCCCAGGCAAGTGTCGTCGCGCGCTTCGAGGATGGCCAGGTCGTGGTGGCAGCCAGGCACTTCCCAGGTCAGGAAGTAGCGCGCGGCCTGCAGCTTGCCGCGGTAGAAGGCCTGCTCCTCGGCATTGTCCGTGCGGGCCAGGCCCTGCTCGGCGCGAATCGCCTGTTCCAGCCAGCGCCAGCCGATCACGGTGTGGCCGAACACCTTCAGGTACAGCGCCGAGTTGGCCAGGCCCTGGTTGACCTTGCCGCTCATCAGGTCGCCGAGCAGGGCCAGGGTCACCGCCTGCAGGCGGGCCAGCAGTTGCTCCAGCGGCTGGCGCAGGGTGGTGAGCGACTCATGCGCGCTGGCGCGCTGGCAGCAGTCGTTGATCAGCTTGAGCAGCTGCTTGAGCGCGGCGCCGCCGTTCATCGAGACCTTGCGCCCGAGCAGGTCGAGCGACTGGATACCGTGCGTGCCTTCGTGGATCGGGTTGAGGCGGTTGTCGCGGTAGTACTGCTCCACCGGGTACTCGCGGGTGTAGCCGTGGCCGCCGAGGATCTGGATGGCCAGCTCGTTGGCCTTGAGGCAGAACTCCGAGGGCCAGGATTTGACGATGGGGGTGAGCAGGTCGAGCAGCTCCAGCGCCTGCTGGCGCTGTTCGGCGGTTTCCAGGGTCTGGGTGTCATCGAACAGGCGTGCGGCATACAGGCCGAGGTCGAAGGCGCCTTCGACGTAGGCCTTCTGCGTCAGTAGCATGCGCCGCACGTCGGCGTGCTCGATGATGGAAATCTGCGCGCTGCTCGGGTCCTTGCCGTCCGGCTGGCGGCCTTGCGGACGGTTGCGCGCGTAGTCCAGCGAGTACAGGTAGCCGGCATAGCCGAGCATGATCGCGCCCATGCCGACACCGATGCGCGCCTCGTTCATCATCTGGAACATGTAGGAGAGGCCGGCGTGCGGCTTACCCACCAGGTAGCCGACGCACTCGCCGTTGTCGCCGAAGTTCAGCGCCGTGGAGGTGGTGCCGCGCCAGCCCATCTTGTGGAACAGGCCGGCCAGGGTGACGTCGTTGCGCGCACCCAGGCTGCCGTCTTCATTGACGTGGAACTTGGGCACCAGGAACAGGCTGATGCCCTTCACCCCGGGCGGTGCGTCCGGCAGCTTGGCCAGCACCATGTGCACGATGTTCTCGGAGATCGGCTGGTCGCCGCCGGAGATGAAGATCTTGTTGCCCTTGATGCGGTAGCTGCCGTCGGCGTGCGGTTCGGCCTTTGTGCGGATGTCCGACAGCGACGAGCCGGCGTGCGGCTCGGTCAGCGCCATGGTGCCGAAGAAGCGGCCATCGATGATCGGCTGCAGGTAGCGGGCCTTCTGCTCCTCGCTGCCGAAGGCCTCGATCAGGTTGGCCACGCCCATGGTCAGCATCGAATAGGAGCTGGTGGCGATATTGGCCGACTGGAAATGGGCGAAGCAGGCCTGCGACAGCAGGTTGGGCAGCTGCATGCCGCCATGCTCGAAGTCGCGCGTCGCATTGAGGAAACCCGCCTCGTGGAAGGCGCGCAGGGCCGGTTCGACCTCCGGGATCAGTACCGCGCCGCCGTCGACGTATTGCGGCTCGTGTTCGTCGTTCTTGCGGTTGTGCGGGGCGAACAGTTCTTCGGCGATGCCGCGTGCGGTGCTGATCGCCGCCTCGAAGGTCTCGCGGTTGTGGTCGGCGAAGCGCGGACGCTGGGTCAGGGCTTCGGCGTCGAGCACCTCGAAGAGTTCGAACGCCAGGTTGCGGGAGCTGAGCAGGGTCTCGGACATGGAACGGGCCTCCAGATGATCGAGCGAGTCTAGGCAGCCAGTCGCCTGGCTGCCCAGCATCATCATCGGTGGTGATAAAGCCCTACATCACCCGTAGGAGCGGCTGGGCGGCATTGCGCTTCAGCCGCGTTTCGCAAACGGGGCAAAGCCCAGCGCCAGCTCGCGGGTCAGCTCGGCGGCGGGCATGGGCCTGCTGCC